>JAMXLQ010000253.1 GCA_024280975.1 Methanosarcina sp. | reverse complement strand
AACCCATAAAGCCCATAAAAATCTAAGACAGTTTCCGGATAAATCAAGGCACAATTTTCCTGATCAAAGGTATTTTCTGCATTGTTATCACGATGAGCAGAGAAGCAACGCGAACAATAAGGACGTAACCGGACGTAACCAGTGGAACTGATATTATCGGGCTCAGAAAAGACGGAGATAACAAAAACACACCGAACACCCTACGACGTATACAATGTAGTAGCATTGGGCGAACGAGATATATTCACATGGAAGCTTCGGCAACGAGTGTTATAATCTTTTCTGTTTTCATGGACGGCACTGTTAATGTCACACGGTTCAGGGCTTTCCGGAGCAGAATGAATAAACATAGTGCGTATGTTGTTTGTGTTATATTTGTCGAGGTTAAGAACGTATCGAATTTTCCGCTATTCACACTCATAATATAAGATCCGAAGGTCATAACGAATAACGAAGCAGCAATTATGGCTTCCGACAAATGTATTATTTTGTCAGTTATCCGAGTTTTTTTGATAGCATAACCTATGAGATACAAACCGAAATTCTCGGTTGTGGCTTCTACGGGTATCCCAACATTGTATCCAAAGATCCCGGTTTCTTGCTACGGGTTCTTGAATTACATTTTCCATCTAATTCTTCAAATCCGTTTTAATTATTTACGTTGTATACAGGCTTGCCTTCTCCAGTACTGAGGCTTACTGAATCTCAGTTATCTCTGGAGGCGCCGTTATCCTCAGCTTCGAGATAAATTGTGCGAAAAACACGGAATAACAATGAGATGAAATTACCTTCAATATATTCACCTTCAAAATGTTCATCAAAAGCTACCTGGCATTTACTTATTGGTATTCCGGATATAAGAGAAAGTAATTGAGGTAAAATAATTTAAAAATGCTAAATTACACATAAGTAAAATAATTGACTTCTAATCTACACTATTTTTGCAATATTAGTCTTTCGATTTTCTCTTAAAAGTAAGACTAGGATGGGAATGAGAACTTAACAAGACATTAAAGCAAAAAAAATCTAAGATGGCTGAGATAATGCTTACATTTCATGGAATAAAGTTAAGTCGTAAAATGAACCAATTAACAAATGAATAAGAACTTAGCAAAAAATAGATAATGGTAGCGGGCCCGAAGGGATTTGAACCCCCGGCCTATGGATTAAGAGTCCATCGCTCTGCCTGACTAAGCTACGGGCCCACGCATTGTTATTCTCATTGAATGAGCGACTCTCACAATGGATCTTTAAATATTTATAGGTTTCGGCACAGGCATTATCCTTCGAATCTTTCCAAAATTGATCTGAATTTTATCGAATTGCTCAGGCCTTCTAAGAAAAAAATTATTTCTCAGAAATTTTTAAATTTAATCGAAAAATATAATTTTATCCTAAGTAATTTTATTTTTTAAATGAATTTACTTTATTTAAGTATCTTTGAAATTAGAAACTAAAAGTCTGAACATCAGATATGGTCATTTTCTCAATTTCATTATTTTCTCTTTTTCACAGATATTAAAGCAAAGCGTTATATACAAGCGAATATGAGTATGACCAATTAATTGACTTATCCGAAGCTCTATTGGGGATCAATTAATCAAATAGATTAAATGGATTAAGTAGATGTGTACTTCCTAAATTTGGGTTCTCAAGTTTGGCTTGTTAAGTACTGCTTTTACTCTTTTCTGTCGATAGAGCTTTCTTAAGCTAATTAATAGAAGCTAAAGGAATGAATGTAATGTTTAGAGATGAAAGTATTTCTGTGCCCGTTGAAGAGGGCGAAACCTACGATGTAACTATTGAAGATATTGCTCGCCAGGGAGACGGCATTGCCCGTATCGAAGGTTTTGTAGTTTTTGTCCCGAATACGAGTGTTGGCGATGAAGTCCGGATTAAAGTCGAAAGAGTACTTCCCAAATTTGCATTTTCAACTATTGTCGAGTAAATGCAGGGAAATAAAGTAACTAAATTAAATTCAGGTAGATTAAAGGAATGGTTTTTCATGTTCAGAGAAGAAAGTCGCTCAGTCCCTGTCGAAGAGGGCGAAGTTTACGATGTAACAATTCAGGATATTGCTCGTCAGGGAGACGGCATCGCTCGCATTGAAGGTTTTGTTGTCTTTGTACCGGGCACCAAAGTTGGTGATGAGGTCCGGATTAAAGTCGAAAGAGTACTTCCCAAGTTTGCATTTGCAAGCGTTGTCGAGTAAATGCAGGAAATAAAGTAATTAAGTTAAATTTGAGTAAATTAAAGGAATGGTTTTTCATGTTCAGAGAAGAAAGTCGCTCAGTCCCTGTCGAAGAGGGCGAAGTTTACGATGTAACAATTCAGGACATTGCTCGTCAGGGAGACGGCATTGCTCGTATTGAAGGTTTTGTTATCTTTGTTCCAGGCACCAAAGTTGGCGATGAGGTCCGGATTAAAGTCGAAAGAGTACTTCCTAAGTTTGCATTTGCAAGCGTTGTCGAGTAAATGCAGAAATAAATCATGAGCCTGTCCCAAAACCAATTATCATTCCCAAAAATTATAAGAGTTATAGGATTACTTTCTTGGTCAGAAGCTCAATTGACTATTTCAAAAATGAACTTCAAAGAAGTAGATTTTGAGTTTTGGGATCAGCTCCATATCAACTTCAGTCAAGTTATTAAGAATGATTCTCATATTCGGAGATGAAGGTAGCTCTGTTCCTGTTAAAGAAGGCGAAGTTTACGATGTGACAATCCAGGATATCGCTCGCCAGGGAGACGGTATTGCTCGTATTGAAGGTTTTGTTGTCTTTGTTCCGGGCACTAAAGTTGGCGATAAGGTCCGGATAAAAATCGAAAGGGTTCTTCCTAAATACGGTTTTGCTAGCCTCGTTGAATAAGCAGGATATTCCGAACAAAAAAAGCGAGACTGAAAAATCATATTTATATATAATTCTTCAGTCTCTTTTCCATTCACATACCTTAATTAATTTCCGATATTTGCCAGAATTTCTTTGACCTGTTCTTTATTCTTGTCTTATTTCTTTCATTTCAACTTATTTTGATTAGATATATTCTGCTTATTTTCATCAGATTATATATCTATTTCCCGTATGTTGTTATGCTTAATTAGTTATTTGTGGCATCTGATAATGAACATTCGATGCTGTTATATAACAGATATTCAATCATATCTTGGGAACCCAATTGACAAAATTTTTGAAAATGCTTTGCAGAAAAAAATGTTTACTTTATACCCATAGCCGGGGAAAGTAGCCCGGAGTGATTTCTAATGATTCGTTTTATCAAGTACCACCCTAGGTCCAACACTTACGTGATTGAAAAACGAGCTTTTCTTGAGGAGGATCTCACTTTGGACGGCAATGTAATTGTCGGGCAGGAAGTGAAATTTTGGAAGAATCTCACAGTCACTGGCAGGCTTGAGCTTGGAAAAGGTTCGATTGTTAAGGGTAATGTAAAAGCCAGAAGTGCTCTTGTCTGTTCAGAGGCAAAAGTTCTGGGCAATATTGAAACAGTTTCTGAGCTTGTCCTTCTTGATAAAGCTAAAATAAATGCTGCAATTTGTCAGGGAGATATCCGTGTCAGGCCTGGGTGTACTCTTGACTCTGTAAAAGCAGACGGTACACTTGAACTTGTTGGAAAAGTTGTTGTCCGGAAAGTAGAGCCGTTAACGAAAGTGGTCATTCGAGCCGAAGACTAATCGGAAGTTCCCAGCAAGTATTTAACTTTTTTCTTTCTCTTTTTTCCCTTCTACCATTCTCTTTTCATCTTCGTATGTAGCTTTATTTCCTTTGTCAAAACCGTAAAATTTACCTGTGAAACCTCTCTTCTTCCAGAAGTCTCAAGACACGATCCCTTAAATGGTTAACTTCAGGACTTGTCCTTGATCGTGGGCGGGGCAGATCCACTTTTACAATCTCTTTTATTTTTCCCGGTCTTGCAGTCATGACAACTATCCTGTCCGAGAGAACAACCGCCTCATCCACACTGTGAGTCACGAAAATAAAGGTCACATGTTTTTGTTCCCATATCTTCAGGAGTTCATCCTGGAGAATATTTCGAGTCTGGGCATCCAGGGCACCAAAGGGCTCGTCCATAAGGAGGACTTCGGGTTCATTGGCTAGAGCTCTTGCAATGGCAGCTCGCTGTTGCATGCCTCCTGACAGCTCATATGGATAGCTATCTTTGAATTGCTCTAAACCCACAAGATCTATGTACTTCTCTACATGCTTCCGAGCCTCAGCCTTATTAATTCCTTGCATTTCAAGTCCAAAAGTAACGTTATCGATAACTGTTCTCCAGGGAAGTAGGGAATATTGCTGGAAGACCATTCCCCTTTTAGGGTCAGGGCCAGTTATAGGAGCTCCGTTGAGTGTAATCTCTCCTGAGGTCTGGGTTTCAAGTCCTGCAATGATACGGAGCAGCGTTGTTTTCCCGCAGCCAGATGGCCCAAGAAGGCAGATAAACTCTCCATCTTCAACATCAAAACTTACACTGCTTAGTGCTTCTGTACCGGCTTTGTCTTCTTTTTTAGTAAAAGTACGTGAAATATTTCTTACGCTAACTCTACCCATCTTATACCACAGTTCCTGATGTCCATCTCAGTAGTTTTGCGTCTACATAGTACCTGAAGAAACGATCAATTAATAAGCCCACGAATCCGAGCAGGAGCATATAAACGAGTACGAAATCCATCCTATGCAGATAGTAATTATGCCAGATCTGGTATCCAAGTCCCCTGTCGCTAACTCCAAACATCTCTGCAGCAACAAGGCACATCCAGCCTACACCCATGGCGATTCTTATTCCTGAAACAATTGAAGGCATAGCTGAGGGGATGGCAATAAAACGTATAAGATCCATATTTCGGGTACAGCCAAGAACCTTTGCTGCTTCAACGTAGACTTTCGGTACATTTTTAAAACCGGTATAGGTATTGATAATAATAGGAAAGATCATTCCTACAAATATGACAAAACCTGCAGCCTGATGCGTAAGCCCAAACCATACGATTGCAAATGGGATCCAGGCAAGAGGGGGAATTGGACGCAATATTTCGATTATAGGGTCAATTGCCCTGTTTGCTTTTTTGAACCATCCCATAGATATTCCAAGAGGAATTCCAATTACAAACGCAGCAATAATGCCGATTAAAAAGTGAAGTAAACTTGTCAATATATCCGTAAAAAGTAGTCCACTTTTCACTATGGTGAAGAAAGAACTTATTACATCATAAAAACTTGGTAGAAGAAACTTGTTATGTACAACTCTATCTGCTACAATTTGCCATATCGTTACTGCTACTACGAGAGATAATGCTTCAATACCATTTTCTTCTATTGTTTTTATGAAATTCATTCTCATGTCTCTTATTAAAAGAATTCTTACTTTTTTATCTTTCCGGCAGACTTCATTTTTTCAGAAAAATAAGGGTTCAAGTTGCAATCTAAAAATAGAGGCAGCTGAACACCTTGCTTAAATTCTATTCTATTTATTCTTTCTTACTTTCCACTGACAGCTTTATCGTAGAAGCTTGTATCAAATATATCCTCTTTTGTCAGGGGTTTTGAGATGTACCCAAGATCATACTGGGTCTTCGCATATTCAACAGTTGAGTTTTCAGCGAGTGCTGGGTCTGTAATCCAGGCTCCATCCCATTCCTTTAAAGACGCCTTTGTAGTTTCAAGATCAACTGAAGTCTTATTCGAGAAAATTTGAGCGGCTTCATCCATATGTGCATTATTGTATTCTGTTGCCTTAATATGCGTCTTTACAATCTGTTCCACAATGTCAGGATGCTCTCTGATAAGTTTTCCACTTACTACGAGTACACAGCAAGTATGGTTTGGTTCCATCTGTCCAGACTGCACGACGACACGCCCGCTACCCTGCTTTTCGATAACTGTAGGAGATGGGTGAGGCAAGAAGGTAGCTGCAACCTGTTTGGCGGAGATAGCGCTTATGGCATCTCCAGCAGTCATTGCACGAATTGACACATCTTTATCAGGGTCAAGCCCATTTTTCTTGAGCCATTCTCTGAGTAATGTGTCCTGAATTGATCCTGGTGGGTAGGTAGCGATAGTAAGTCCCTTTAAGTCTTTAGGACTTTCATACTTGTATTCGGGTCGGAGTACAAGACTTGAGCCATTTATTTGTACAGGTGCAACGATTTTTGCGTCAAGACCTTGACTGATAGCTGTAAGAACAGGAGCTGCTCCAACATATGCCACATCTATATCTCCAGCCATCATGGCCTGCATTTCAGGATCTCCTGTAGGGAAAGAGTTCTCTTTGATATTCTTAATTCCATAAGGTGCAAGATCTTCTTTCCACCATCCTTTTGCAGCCGCAGTCATATATGCAATCTGGTGGGTACTTGGTTGATAGCCAAATTTCAGTTCGGTAATTGTAGAGGTTTTATTAACCCCACTTTCATTACCCTTATTAGATGCGCAACCAGATACGAAAATAGATGCGACCAGCAATAAAACAAGTACAATTATGCCTAATTTTCTCAAAGCTTCACCTCGATAGTCTTTACAACTGATAATAATCCATATACTGATAATATATGCTGATAATAATCTATACTGATAACTTTCATCATCTACATAACATTTTTTGAAATTGGGATTTTCTAAGGAATAATTAATAAGCTTTCCATCTTCCTCTTTGTCAGTTTTTCATAAATCCTTTGCGAAGAATTTATATCCCTCTAGATAAAAGTCTCAGTAAAAATAAAAAGTAAATACCGGATGATATATTAATATTTTTTTACACTTTGTATATATAACTTCTCAAAGCTGTCTTGATTATGTCCCAAATGTATTAATATATCTGAATATATTTCTCATTGAGGATTAAATCTCCTATGAAATGTAGATTAATTTCCAGTGTTGAAAAATCTTTACTGGATTTAAAAGGTTGAATTTTATGAATGTCGCAGACAAAGTTATCAAATCCGCATTCGAGTCCGATGAAGTCTTTCAAAAAACGCTTTCCACTGTAATTAAGGAAGATCTAAACCTCACTGCTGTGGATTTTGCCAAAAAAGCGAATATCCCCCCGAGTACCCTTTATAAGATCCTGTCAGGGAACCGGGATCCCAACATTAAAACTCTCCGTCAGATCGTGAAAACCATCCGCGATATTAAAGAGTCAGACAGTGGAGATTTTATCGCTGTAATTGCAGCTCGTTCGGTGCTTGACAACATCGTAGAAACAAAGAAAAAGATAGCTGGCAGGCTGGTCACAATAAGGGAATACTCGGCAACCTCAATGGAAGAAGCCATAATCGCAGCCGTTAACGCCGAAAGGGATGGTGCAAAAGCTCTAGTCTGCGCACCCATAGTAAGTCCGACTGTGGAAAAGATTCTAAACATCCCGGTCACAACAATGATCCCAAGGAACAGCCTCATAAGCGCGATTGAACTTGCGCTCAAAAAGATGGAATGACCTTAGGAAAAAACAGGGCAGCAGTTGGAGATAAACTAACTCAAAAAGTGCTTCACAGATTGAAATAAAAGATACTTCATAACTGAAGAAAAAATATTCAGGAGCTACTAAATCAAATCAAGTTTAAGCTTATTTTGAACTAAGTTTTAACTTGAATTTAACTTAAACTTAAACTTTAACTTTAACTTAAGCCTAGTTTAAACTTTAATTTGGATTAATTTTCATTTTATGTTGATCAAATTTGAACTAATTCAGATTGACCTGAACCAAGTCTGAACCAAATTTAAATTGTTTTTTAAAATTGAAA
>JAMXLQ010000252.1 GCA_024280975.1 Methanosarcina sp. | reverse complement strand
ACTTGGGTTCAGCTCCAACAAAAATATGTACATGATCACCATCACTACCAACGGCATCAAACTCAAAACAGTATCTTTCATTAATTTCAAAGAATACATTTTTTAAAAAGTTGACGATCTCGGTATCTAAAAGAAGCTTTTTACGGTACTTCACACAAAAAACCATGTGGTATCTGATTTTATAGACACAATGGTTTGCATGCCGTAGTTCCATTTACAGTACAAATGTAGCTAAAAAATATAAATCGATTAGTTAACAACGGTTCGTGAGGGAAGTTTCCATCCCCACAGCAAGCTATGGGGTATTCGAATGAAATAAAAGTATATCAGTTCTGCATATGGAGGGGCAATTTGTAATTTTTTTCTGCAGTCTGCAGAAAAGGTGTTAGTGTTGCAAACCTGCTGTAAATTCAAAATCATATTTCTGAATAGTGTATTCTTGAGATTTATATTTTACAGAACTTTTGATGCGCTCTACCTTGTTTTCCCCTCCAACTCACACAATCCACTCGCCTCCCCATAGCCTCCCTATATCTTATTAGTCGTGTACCATCTGATCGAGAGCAGCTGCAATCGTCAGTATAAGCGCATTGTTCTTCCCGGGCTCAATTTCTACCCCGTAGATATCCCTTATCCGGAACCACTTTTTCGAGACCTCTGCTATTTTTTCCCTCCCGGCTTCGATCTTATATTCGTGGTCCAGGATATTTCCCTGAATATCCATTTCAGGTCCATTTGTGACTTCAACTTTCCAGCGGTCTCGAAGAGGCGCGATCAGGGCTTTTTTTATCGTCGCAGCTGTTTTTCCGTTGGCATCCAGCACATCCATCGTATCCCTAACCCGGAGAAGCTTCTCTTTGAGTTTATACAGCTCATTTCCCTGCAGATCCTTGATAATAAGGGTGTCGCGCAGGCGGAGAGCTTTGCCGTCAACATAGAATTCTCTCTCCCCGGCCTCATTTTCTATCCAATAGTCGTCTCCAATGGAAATGAGTTTTTCATGCATTTTGTAATGTTGTATGCTTTCTGCCCCACGGTCCCTGAGACCGCCCAAGATTCGACGCATTAATTATCACTCCCTTTGTCCTTTTGTTTACTGCGTTTAGCGTACCTTCCTTCACAGGTCGTCTATTCCTTAAGATCACATATTTATCTCGCTATGAATTGGGGAAGATTTACTGGTTTAGACTTCCAGCCCCGGCACCTTAGTGACATGGAACCTGCTTACAGTTATGGGCTAAGCTATGGCTCTTTAGATTGCTCCAGACATATTCTCCCCAAATGAGTAAATGAATGGATAAATATACAAGAAAATATACGTATTAATTTATAATTTCAATATTTATAATATAATGTAATTCTTTAGAAGCAGACTGCAGCTAAGCTGTCACGTTATTGATTTATTGTACCCCATTTCCCGTAGACTTTTTTCAAATAGTAGAACTTTAACCGTTATGTGCTACTAATACCTTGTAAGAGCTTTTCCATCACCTGGTCGACTGTAAAGCTTGCCGCTTTCTGGCGCGGAGGAAACTCTTTAAATGTTGCCAGGAAGTCTCCCACTATACTTTGGGCAGGTACGACCAGGAAAGCATGGTCAAGAAGCCAGTCGTAGTATATATTTGAAGTCTGATCTGCCCTTTCATAAGGGTCTGTGCGCAGGTTGAATACTTTTGGTACACGCAAATGGACAAAAGGTTCAGCCCAGACCAGGAGAGTACCAATAGCGCGCTGCTCCATAAAGACCATTTTCCAGTTATCATACCGTAAAGCTACTAGGTCCCCATCGTCGGAGAAATAAAAGAACTCTATCCGGGGGGATTTTTTCTCCTTTCCAATCAGATAGGGAAGTAGGTTATAGCCATCAAGATGCACTTTGAATATTTCGTCTCCTGCTTTGTGGCCTTTTTTGAGCTTTTCCTTAATATCTGGCTCTCCTGCTGCTGCAAGCAACGTAGGCAGCCAGTCAAGGTGGCTCACAATCTCATTGGAAGTCATGCCTGCCGGAATCTTGCCAGGCCAGCGGATTACCTCAGGAACTCGGAAAGCTCCCTCCCAACAGGAGTTTTTCTCGTTGCGAAACGGCGTCATGGCTGCATCGGGCCAGGAGTTCATGTGTGGTCCGTTGTCTGTGCTGTAGATAACGATGGTGTCGTCAGCAATACCGATTTCGTCCAGCAAATCAAGCAGTACGCCTACCTGTCGGTCATGCTCAATCATGGCGTCATGGTATTCTGACTGCCAGCGTCCCGACTGGCCCCGTATCCTATTCGGGATGTGGGTCCTGAAATGCATTCTTGTGGTATTGAACCAGACAAAGAACGGCTTTCCCTCCTTATGCTGAAGTTTGATAAAATCAATGGCCGCATCGAGAAACTCTTGATCTACGTCTTCCATACGTTTTCTCGTCAATGGGCCAGTGTCCTCGATGCTGCCGTTGGCGTAGCTGTGGATTACGCCCCTGGGACCATAATTCTTCCGGAAATTAGGAAAGTCTTTTTCAGGTGGATAGTCGCGGTCTTCGGGCTCTTCCTCAGCATTCAAATGATAAAGGTTACCAAAGAACTCGTCAAAACCATGGCTAGTAGGTAGGTATTCGTCCAGGTCTCCTAAATGGTTCTTCCCAAACTGGCCTGTTGCATAACCCAACGGTTTCAGCAGTTCGGCAATTGTTGGGTCTTCAGGCTGAATTCCTATTTTGGCTCCAGGCATTCCCACCTTGCTCAACCCTGTACGGAAGGCACTCTGTCCGGTGATAAAAGATGCTCTGCCTGCAGTACAGCTCTGCTCCCCGTAAGAATCCGTAAATTTGATTCCTTCGGCAGCGATCCTATCAATGTTAGGCGTTCGGTAGCCCATCAAGCCGTCGCTGTAGCAACTGAGATTGCTAATGCCGATGTCATCTCCCCAGATGACCAGTATATTTGGCTTTTTTTCTGTCATTCTTAGCCCCCAGATAGATTGTTTTATAGCTCATTAGCCGCTTTTAAGCGGCCTTCTGAAATTTGATTGACAAATTTAGATTTTTTTTTCGTTTCTACCCCATTTCGTTTTTCTTAGAACTGCATAACTGATCAAGACTGCTGCTGAGTCCTATGCCTTATCTGTTTCTCATTTTCCTGTTCAGGTTCTTTTTTTTGAGATCATGGCAGCGTTTGAACTTGATCCCGCTGCCGAAGGGACAGGGCCCGTTGCGTCCGGTACGGGAAAGTTTTTCTTCCAGGACTAGAACCCTCATAACTTCCGAAGCAGGGTAACCTCTTCGTATCAACCCGGCAATAATCTGCATCGGAAAATCAATGTGACGGAAAAAAGCTTTTCAACCTCCACAGAGATATAGTTCAAACCCGGTTCTCCGGCAGGAGTGGTCACTAAACGGTTTTTAGGACATTCCCCGCGACAGGCAAATAATACATCGCATTCACGACATACCTGCGGCAATGGATCACGCTTATTCTGCCCGAACCTGTACTGCCTTTCTGAGGTCACAAGCTCGAGGATCTCTTTTTCCATGATATTCCCAAGCAGATAGTCTGGCTCAACAAAATGATCACATGAGTAGAAGTCGCCGTTATACCCCAAAGCAAGCCCAATACCGCACGTTTCTTCAAAAACGCACATACCTGAAGGCAGACTCAGCCATCTGCGTGTAGAAGTTTCAAAAGTCTGCACGAATATCCTTCCCACGTCTTTTCGAACCCATTCGTCGAAAACAAGGCTCAGGAAACTGCCAAACTGTTCAGGCAGTACTGAGTGACTTGAAACCCTAGATCTTTTTTGATAGATGGTTTGTCCCTCTTCATCGACCCTATCTACGACCGGAATAAACTGAATCCAATCTCTTTGCTTCACCTCGCAAGAAGCGATAGAAACGTCATGCCCGATTTTCTGTACTTTTCCTGAAGCTCGATAGCATGCCTATAAAAGTCAATGCCCATAAGCGTAGGTTCGCCTCCCTGCCAAGAAACTGTAACTTGTGAGATTTGGTGGGCTTGGATAAGCTGCCGGATGTAACTCTCCAGCACCTCATCTGACATGCGGAACTTGCTACCAGGATAGAGCAGTTTATTGTCCAGAAAAAAACAGTAGGAACAGGCCAGATTGCATACCGCCCCTGTTGGCTTTGCCAGCATATGAATGCGGGAAGGCAGGTAGGTTTGTGTCATTTTTACTCTCTTTACAAAGATTGATTTTTAGTGTATTTTAACATTCACCAATTTTTCGAGAGTAATTTTATAAGGTACAGTGACCTTAAGTAAACCATTTGAATAGTTAGCTACTGCTTTTTCCGGTTCTACTGGGCAGCAAAAAGCATAGCTGTCCGCATACTCAACACCTTCTCTGTTCGCTCTTACATAGAAACCGCTGTTACTAATTTTAAAGGAAATATCTTTTTTTTCGACTCCCGGAAGAATCACTTCAATAGTTAAATTCTCGCAATTGTCATCTGGATACACACAAATAGATGGTGATAATCTCAAAACTGCTGCCATAATGTTTACCCCCAAATAAAGTTATTGATTAATAATTGAGCCGCTCCCAAAATTCAAAATTACTCTTTGAATCATGAATTCCGAATAATCAATCGATTTTCCGATCATGAAAATAGTTTTGAAACTTTACTAACTTGAGAGTAAAATTGGTTTTAGGATGGGCTCATTTATGAATTTGTATTTGGCTAATGAATCCTTTAAAGTTAAAACGACCATTGAAAATCATTTGTTTATCTCTCTCGCATTTTGGTTTAGAGAGAAGTAACGAAATCTAACATGTTTTTAATATCTTATCTTTGATTTTCGATATAGTCTTACTTCCTCTATGTGGTTTTTTACTTTTATGTCTACTTTGATGTCAGTTTGAAAGTCGTTATTATTTCGCTGTCATTCCTTGTTGCAATGATAATGTTTGCTTTCTCGTTTGCCAGAGCGAGGCAGATAGCTCTTTCTGTCTCTTTGCTACCTCCTGTTACAAGGGCTGTTTGACCTATTGTAGATTCATTGTGGCCCTTTATCCTCGATTTTTATTTAATCGTTTATATTAAATTAATGAATAAAGACAGTTATATTTTTGGAAATTAAGTTTCTGAAAAAAAGTTTGTTATAATCTGGCTTCGCTCAAGTTAGATTTGGCTTAGATCTTCACCAGTAATACTAATATTTACAAAAGAGCGCAGGACATGCACATAAAGCTAACTTCAATTCTTTTGAAATAAGGTATATATGTACGGTCTTGGCTCGCCAGAAGGCATATAATGCGTATAATTAAAATACTCAAGTAAGCTAAACTCTCCTCCTAAGAATTTTGCCAACATGTTTTGATCATAGTTTTTAACATCCAAACCGCTACATTTTTTTGCTCCTTCTAACGAAAAGGCAGCAATAATGACATAACCGCCCTTTTTGATTACTTTCTTTAACGTGGACAAATACTCTTGCTGCTGATTTTCTTTTAATAAAAAATGTAAAACTGCCCTATCATGCCATACAGAAATATCTCTTAAACCTTGAATATAAATTGGCTGAGTAATATCATCCACTATCCATCTTACTTTGGAAGCTTTTTCTGTACCTAATCTTTCTTTTAATTTGTCCAAAGCTATTTCGCTTATGTCGGTAGCAATGACATTACTAAATCCTTGATTAATAAGATAATCAATAAATGTTGATGCACCCGCCCCCACATCCAATACAAATTCTTCTTTATTTATATGACATTTCGACAGTAATCTTACAGAAGGCTCAGGTACCTCTTCGTACCAACCCAGTTTATTTATATCCCTTGAGGAGTAAATTTTATTCCAATGTTCTTTCATTAAGCTATCCATTGCCATGTTATTACGCCCCCACATTATCTCGTGTTCAATTCAGCCTTATTCATTAATTTGGTTATTCATCTTTAAAGTGAATTTCCTCACAACCTCAGGAGAGTGCTTCCACTGTGAGCTGGAAAGACCCAAAATCTCAGAGGCTGTCTTAAAATTAAATAATCTTTGTACCCTGATTTTTTGTTAATGTCAAAACGGTCTAGAAGACTTCCTTATCGCAGTGATTTATCTGATAAAGAATGGGAACTAATTAAGCCTCACATTCCTAATCTCGAACTAATCGGGGTCAAAAACGTGTTTATTCCTATCGAGAAATATTGAATGCTATCTTCTATTTGTTACGTTCTGGTTGTGCCTGGCGAATGCTCCCGCAAGAATATCCACCTTGGAAAACGGTTTACATTATTTCCGTTTCTGAAGACCTAAATCTTGCGATGTAAAGGAAAGTGTTGAATTGCGGGAAGAAGTGATGGAAACTTCCTGCGTACCTGTAGATATTCATAAGTCTGTTCACAAAATCTGTTCACAAAACTAATTATATTTTTTAATAAATAATGCACATAATCAGTGATTCGAAATATTATTTTGGTCTGTGCTTCAATATTTGCCGGCTAAGCTTCTCCTATTTTTAAGCACACTTGTCTTTATATAAGCCCGAAAGATTATTTAGTTTTTGCCGGCATGCATCATCAATTAAATTTATTTATTAGAAAGAGCCAGTTATTCCCATGACCGGGATGTCTGGTAATGAAAATCGTCCGATGACCGTTTCGGAAAAGATCTTTTCGAAGGCCTCCGGAAGTCCCGTAAAAGCCGGGGATTTCGTGCTGGCAAATATAGACCTGGCAATGACTCACGATATTACAGGTCCGTTGGCAGTCAAAGGCTTTTACGAGATAATGAAGGACAGAGAAGAGAAAAAAGTCTGGGACCCGACGAAAATAGTGATCGTATTCGACCACCAGGTTCCTGCAGATTCTATTAACGCCACAGCAAATCATATTATGCTCCGAAAGTTTGCTGAGGAACAGGGCATTTTAAATTATGATGTATATGAAGGAGTTTGCCATCAGGTTCTTCCTGAAAAAGGGCATGTGCTGCCAGGAAACCTTATAGTCGGCTCCGACTCGCATACTTGTGCTTATGGTGCTTTGGGGGCGTTCTCTACAGGCATAGGGTCTACTGATATGGCTGCCGTTTTTGCCACTGGCAAACTCTGGTTCAGGGTGCCTGAGACTTTCCGCTTTGAAGTAGAAGGCAACTTGCCAAGGCGCGTTTACTCAAAAGACCTTATCCTTCACCTGATCGGAGATGTAGGGGTAGAGGGTGCCAGGTATATGGCAGCCGAGTTTGGAGGATCAACAATCCGCTCTCTTTCGATTCCCGAACGTATGACTATGTCCAACATGGCAATCGAGATGGGGGGGAAAGCAGGAATTATCGAAGCCGATGAAGTGACTGTAGAGTATCTCAAAGAACGGATTCTGTATTACGAATTTGATCCATATTGGAAATCCGATGAAGATGCCACATATGTTGGGGTT
>JAMXLQ010000251.1 GCA_024280975.1 Methanosarcina sp. | reverse complement strand
ATATAATTACAGAAATATGAAAAGACATTTCGATATTTTCTGGGTTTTAATGAATTTCAGTCACTGGACGTGGACGAGAATAATAAGTTTTGATGCCCCAGAGGATAATAAAAATCTCTAAGTTTTGTAGAAAATTTAGTAAATCTCGGTTTGAATTGTTGCCTATAAGTGACAATAAACTATTGCTTATAAGTGACATATAAGTAGTTTGTAGACAAGATTTACTGCGATTCTTAAGTTATTTCCCAAAAGCTCAAAAATGAAAAATTCTTCATTTTTGAATGTAGTTCATAAGTTTAAAACCTTATATCCTGAGAAAAGAAAAATCGAAAAGGTAAAATTTTTCAGCCGATAATATAAATAATACAGATTTTATTGAAGTGCTCATATGGTAGATCCAAATTATCTTATAGATTTATTTTTGCATCTTGACACTCACTTAAGTGCAGTAACAAACGAGTATGGAATAGTAACGTATTTGCTGTTATTTGGTATTGTTTTTTGTGAAACAGGTCTGGTGGTAACTCCTTTCTTACCAGGTGATTCTCTTATTTTTGCAACTGGAGCTCTGGCTGCTAGTGGTTCATTCGACTTATTTACTATGTTAATTGTTCTTTGTCTTGCAGCCATTGCAGGAGATACTGTCAATTATCAAATAGGTCATTTATTAAGAGATAGAGCAGCAAGTCGTGAAAATATACGATTTATTAAGCAGGAACATCTTGATCGTACACATGAATTCTTTGAAAAGTATGGGGCAAAAACAATAATTATAGCCCGCTTTGTCCCTATTATCCGTACTTTTGCACCGTTTGTAGCAGGAATTGGAACAATGCCCTATTCGACATTCATTAGCTACAATGTCATTGGAGGAATTACGTGGGTAATATCATTCTTTTTTGGAGGATACTTTTTCGGAAACTTGCCAGTTGTAAAAGATAACTTCAGCCTTGTAATACTTGGAGTAATTCTGGTTTCGTTACTTCCAGGCATTATCGCATATGTTCAAAGCAAACGTGATCCAAAAAGCGCATGACGAAGTGAAGGCTTGGCGTATGTCCCAAATTTTGAAAATGGGAGTTTTGGCAAAAACTACCGTGGCCCTTTTACTTCTCGCAGCAGGGGTGTTTCTAGTTCGTAATTACTGGATTGATATCGCACCTATACTGGCAGAAATATTGAGAACGCTCAGGGAAACAAGGCTACGTTACGTTTTTCTAGCGATTTCAATATATCTGCTGAGTGTGTACTTATTTTCAGTCCGCTGGCAGCAGGTTATTTCCTGTATTGGTTATGATCTAAAAGCTACAAGCCTTGTTCCTATTTATTTCGGAGCAGTATTCATAAACAATGTCACTCCAGGAGGAAATATGGCTGGAGGAGAATCCTTCAGAATACTTTGGGCCAATAAACTTTTTGGGATAAGCTATACTAATGCTTTCAAAACAATCTTCTTCGAAAGATTGGTCGAAGCAATTCCTGTTGCTTTCTTATCAATTTATATTCTATACTCATTTCCCTCTTTAGAGCTTAGATTTCTGCCCCATAGCTTAACGTTGAAATCAATCCATCTAATTTTCTTAGTCTTCACAGTAGCAGGAGTAGCAATATGGTTTTTTCGAGCAAAATTTATTTCCCTCTTAAAAATTGTGCAGCAAAACTGGAATCAATTCAAGAAGTCATTTCTTCCTGTTCTTCTCTTATCTGGTGCGGTCTGGATCCTTGATATCCTACGTCTCAAATCAGTCGCATTAGCTCTGAATATCGACCTCTCTTTAAACTTGATTCTAACAGTTTCAATTCTGTCCTTCCTGCTCGGGGCCCTACCATTAACCCCCGGAGGTCTTGGAATAATTGAGGGAGGTCTGATCTCTTTGCTTCTGTATTTTGGCCTATCCATCGCATCTGCAAGCAGTTTCGTTTTACTGGAGCGTTTTATTTCTTATGGGATCAGCAGCATAATAGGATTCTTATACCTATCTTATTATGGAGGATTCAAGATATGGGAAAAAGCTAAAAAAGAAAAATTGCGCTGACTTGCAACTGAGATTGCAAAAAGTTGGTCAAATTAAATATTCTGTAAATGCTTTGCTAAGACACTTAATATAGAACTATTATAGCGATGCAAACAACCCTTTTTCTAGTTTATCCTTTCGGTCTATTTTTACTTCTTAGTAACCTTTATTATTTTTTTAGTAATCGTATTACTTCTAGGCCCTGCAATTTATATCTGACAATTTTATAAATTATTCTTTATCTATCTATGGTTTCTTTCCATTACCTCTATTTTTTCCTGAGACAATCATGCTGGACTTCAGAATTCAGATTTTTGATACGGTATGAGATTTCCAACATCAAGTGGATCTATTGAAAATACAGATAAAAATAAGTTCAGGCTTATTTTTCAGAAAATATATTTCAAAATCTTTTTATTATCTCAGATTATTATTCATACGAGTTATTATAAAAACAATATCTGTCTTTCTGTCTATATAATTTAGAATTTAGGGGAGTATTAGTTCATGAAAGGAAACTCAATCCAAGGTATTTGCATAGTCTTTCTTCTTGTGCTAGGGGCAACAGCTACTCAGGCAAGTGCTGCAGTTCTTACTGTCGGCACTAGTGGGGAAGGAAACTATACTTCGATTCAAGAAGCTGTCAATAATGCGCAGAATGGGGATACAATTGTTGTAAGCCCTGGTATATACATAGAAAATGTAAACGTGAATAAAGAAATTGCAATTATCTCGAAAACCGATCTTTCGGGAAACAAGACAAACCGTACCTATGTAATAGGCATAGTTCCGACAAATGACGTCTTCAGCATCAGGTCAAATAACGTGAAAATAGCCGGTTTCCATATTGTAGGAGGGCCTTCAGGAATGGACACGTACCAGGAAGTCGGGCTTTACCTTGAAGGCGTGCAAAACTGTTCACTAAATAACAATACTCTTATACTGAACGATGTGGGCATTGGCCTCAATAATTCTCAAGGCAACTTCCTTGACAACAATCAGATATGTCTTGGATCTATCGGAATTGTTCTTTCAAGATCAAACGAAAACAAACTGTCAAACAATCTGGTAGAGACAAATGATGAGGGGATCCTGCTTGAGAATTCTACTAACAATACCCTCATGAATAATACCGCAGAATCAAATGAGATAGGAATCCTCCTGGACACTTCAAGAACTAACATGCTTGGGTACAACTCTATATCAAGAAACACTAATGGAGTAATCCTCGAGAATATGGCAGACTCTAATACTCTGACTAATAACAGCCTGTACATGAATGGTCTTGGAATGTACCTTAAAGGATCTACCAGTAATATGATTTACTTCAATAAGCTCTTCAACTTCATGAATGCCGTGGACGAAGGAATAAATTCCTGGAACAGCAGTTCAGCAGGCAATAAGTGGAAAGATTATAATGGAACAGATGCTGACGGAAATGGTATAGGTGACACTCCTTATGTTGTTAACCAGACAACCGGAAGCATAGATTACATGCCTCTGGCAAATAACGTTTCCGGGAATCAATGAAATATAAGTGAGAATAACACTTGAATGTCTTAATTGGTAATTCAATGAAGAGATCTACTAAACTTTTACTAGTAAGATCTTAAAAACGACTTTTTTTCTTTTTAACATCTTTTAGATCATTTTCTTTTTAATGTTATTTTCTTATGATAATTCTTTAAATATAATTTTAATGTCATTCTATCTATAAATATATCCCTTTTCAAAACACTTTCTGTAATCTTTCTATTTTTCAGTTCTTCTTTTGTAGTTTCCCGACTGTTTATATCAGTTCGGATTTTTTCAGCTCTTCCCTGATATTTTCTACAGTCTGCCAGGACTGCCTGACTATTTCAGGGAACTCTCCTGAATGCTCTTTTCCCCAGTTCAACAGGAATTCTTTCGTCTTCGGGTCTGAGGGATAACCGCTGCCAAAGTCGAGGCCCCATTCTTTCTTGAGCTCCTCGATAAGCTCATCCCTACGCACCTTTGCAATAATTGAGGCTGCCGAGACCACGGGATAAACAGCGTCGGCCT
Organism: Methanosarcina sp.; assembly: GCA_024280975.1. Lineage (GTDB taxonomy): Archaea > Halobacteriota > Methanosarcinia > Methanosarcinales > Methanosarcinaceae > Methanosarcina. The sequence goes on along the minus strand of JAMXLQ010000251.1, from coordinate 2,185 downwards.
GATGCATAGAAATTATCTCGATTTCTTTTGCATGGGCAGGACTGGTTTTTGCATATTGCCTGCGGAGATTGTATGCAAAACGTTCGGCTTTGACATCAGCGGCATCAGCATACACCAGATCCGGTTTCAGCTGTTCAAGGACTTTTGAAAAACAAACAACCATGATCTCATTCATTGTCATGATCTTTCGGAGTTCGTCAATCTGAGAAGGGCTGACCTCAAGAATAAAAAAGCCGTCTGCATGCTTTTTAATCTGGGCTGCAAGCTGCTCTCGCTTTTTCGGCGTTAATTTTTTGGAATCCGCAACTCCGAGTATTTTGAGGATATGGGCTCTGGACTCTTCAATTTTTACGCCTCCTATGCACATGGGCCCAATTACAGGACCTTTTCCGGCTTCGTCTATTCCTGCGATCATCATCTGGCTACCTCCTGATTTGGAAGAAGAGAGCTTTTTATTATTTATAAAAGTAGGTAAGAACATAATGAACTGACGAATTTATTTTTATTACTGAAAATATTGCTTCAACAGCGTTTCTTCCATTACATATTTTTTGCCGAAGTTTTTATACAACTGCTGTCTGTATTCTCAAATTATTATAGTTCTTTTCCTTTTTAACTGGAATTATTGAATTAGCTTTTATTTCTTTTCTAATAAAGGGACAGAACTTTTCTGGATCATATTCTCTATCCATCATAGATTTTGCTTTTCTTTCTCTTTGAACTTATTTATCAAAGCATTTGAGTGTTTTATTTCGTAATCAGTTTTTTACTTGTTTTAAAGCCAATAATTACTTTTTTCTTATTGATTGAAATTAGAGTTTTAAGAAAACTTTTTCGTTGTTTTTCTGTTCTCTGAGAATAATAGTTGCCTGAATAAGAATTTGTAGATCCTGTTGCATCAATAGGGTTTATTGCTATCTTTTCTCTCCCTGAGTAAAACATTTTCAAGGTTTCTTGATAAAACTAAGTTAAAGAAAGAAGAGGACATTCTTGAAACGAATTTCTGAAGAGTAGTAAAGTGCGTCACTTGGTCTTGATCAAGTACCTCTTTTACTTTATTCATTAAATCAACTAGCTCAATAATTCCACAAGAATCTGTTCTAATTTTTTACTTGAATAAGGGAAGAACAAAATGTTGATAACGAGTTTAATTTCGTTTTGAGAACTTACATGAATAAAGATTCAATCTAGAAGACTGAACAGTCTTCAGACTAATTTCAAGAAATTAAATACTATTGCTATTTTTTGCTCACGTTTACTTATTTCTGTTTCTCTACGTTTTTGTGGTAGAAAGTGGGAGGAGCACTTTATTTACGGGATAATTATAATAACTTAACAATTTAGGATTTCTACAGAGCCTCAAAAATAGGTGCGAAAGAAGAAAGTGTTGAGATTTTTCAGTCCTCAAGTCCGATATGTTTAAGAAAATGATGATAGTGTTCAGGCGGTAGTCGCGAATAAAAGGCCTTGGTTACAACCTCACTGAGAGACGGGTGGATATCCATACCTTGCATGATTGGCTCAGGACTTCTTGACTCGGTATACATGAGAGGAATTATCTGATGTATCAGGACTGAGGCGTGTGGGCCTATTATATGGGCTCCTAGAATTTTTCCTTCTTCCGCATCTAGGATCACCTTTACGAAATAATCCCTGATTTCCATAGCCGATCCTTTCGCAGTATCTTCAAAAAACTTGAGGCCTATGAGAATTCTCTCCTCACCGTATTTTTCTACGGCTTTCTGTTCTCTCATGCCTACACTTGCAATTTCAGGATAAGAAAAAACGGCATGAGGCACAGCGTGGTAGTCTGCCTTTACTTTTTCTTTCAGGATTGCATTAAGGAAAACTACTCCGGACTCGTAGTTCCCTACGTGCTTTAACAAATATTTTCCGTTTGCATCCCCAAATGCCCAAATATTCGGCTGTGAGGTCTCAAGATACTCGTTTACCAGAATCCAGCCTTGAATATCAATTTTGATTCCGGCTCTTTCGGGGTGGAGAATATCGGTATTTGGAACTCTTCCTGTTGCTACAAGGATTTCGTCCACAGTAATTTTGATCTCCTGCCCAGAATCTTTTTCCTTTGCTACGACCGTTTTCTGCCCGTTATCTTCATTTCTAACCTCCATGGCCTCATGGTTTGTAATTATCTTCATGTATTTCGACATTTTCATCTTGGCAA
>JAMXLQ010000250.1 GCA_024280975.1 Methanosarcina sp. | reverse complement strand
GTATTCCATTTCTTTCGAGGACTTCCGTTTATCGCTATCACTTTCATGATTTTTACCTCGTATGTCCAACTTCTTTTACACTTATTTCGCAATCTGGGTACTGAGTTTTCTCTACGCGGTCACTATGGGTTATAGGTTTCACTATGGTTATAGATTACTATGATATCCTCTCAGGCAAAAAATAGGAAAACTCGGAAAAAAAGCAGTTTTTTAGAAGGTTCTTCTTAGAAGTCGAGGTATTAGACTTCGATCGAAAATCTGCAAGAGAAGAACTAATTAATGAACAAGCTGTTGAGCTCGGAGAGTTTCCAAACTGGATGTACTGATCTGCTGACATTGGTCTGCAGATTTGCATTTTTCTCTGTTTGCAAAATTATTCAAACAGCTTACAAAAGAGATATAATTTATTTACTAAGTTGGCATATTTAATATAATGTTATGAAAAGCTCCGATTTACCAATTCCTATTTGTTTAAAGTTCGAGATTTCATTAGCAACACTGACAGAATCTCCAGTTTAATGATGCTTTTCGCAGGGATGAGAGTTTTATGAATAAGCAAAAAGCCATACTGATATTATTATTAGTCATTCCCCTCTTTTTTGTACTATGTTTCTTCAGTCCTTTTCTTATTTATGAACTTTTTGACAGTTCCTGGTATTATTCCGAGGACGTTGATATCGGGCCTCTTGATTACAGTTCCGTACTTACGAAAGCGGAGAAAGCCGGCTATGAAGTGGAAGGTTCTTGGCCTTGGCCCGGAAACTCTTCGGGCTTTGAGCCAGGGGACGTTCCTGAGGTACGGAAAAGCTTCGGAAGTGCTGTTCTTGTGCAGAATATAAGGCTTAACTGTAACGAGAACTCCGAGCTTATGGTTTTCGTATGTGAAAACGGAACTGCAGCAGGGATCGGAACCTATGTGGCCATCTCGAACTTCAGCCACCCCGACCCCAAGTCCCCTTTACAGCTATCGGAGTTTCCTGATGACTCATGGATGCTTGAAAAATTGGGGCTCCTCTTAGGCCTGGATAAAAAAGCTTCGGAAAAGTATCTCGATGCTCTGAAAAAAGCTGCACAAAACCAGACATGGGACGCTGAAATACAGGTAAACGAGTCTCCAGATTTCCCGGCTGTATATACCTATCTTACGGAAAACAGTGATAATTCCAGTTACGACAAGTACGTTTTGGGTTTATATGGATACCCCAAAATAGGCTCGGATACGAAAGAGGTCTTTTTTAAGGACAGGAACCAGGTGGGTTCAGTAAGGTATTTTATCCCAAAGGCAGAGGTAGTGACTCATGATAAAGGTAACAGGTACATAGTTGAACTCGATTCTTCAGGAAAGGTCAGGCTCGAAATCATAATGCATGTCGGAAGCAGCGGAGAATCGATACCTGAAGAGGAATATCGCGCATTTTTCAGGGGTATGTTTGAAGAAATGGGACTTTCTCCTGAAGGTGTGGACGACTTTGAATTTTTTCACAGCTCTTCACGGGTGTGGTGAAACTGCCTGAAACTTAAGTAATTTCTTTATCTTCTGGAGACTAGAGTTTGCAAACAATTTAAAAAAATGTAGAAATAGGATAGGGGACATGAACTCTAAAATACTGCTGGCTAAATATATATAATATGTTCTCCTAACTTATTTGAAAAATGAACTAGGTGCCCCCCATAAAAGTTCCAGGCTAATGACAATATGATACGTAAAAGACTTCATCGGTACGCCATGTTAAAAAGATATGGTCAGATAATTGAGGTTCTCCAAAAGTATGGATTTGGATATATTGTTGATAAGATAGGTTTGAGCAGTATCAGGGACTTGACCTATAAGTTAAAGAATAAAGATAAGGTCGACAGGCTTAGTACTCCAGGGCATGTTAGAGCACGTAAGATATTTGAAGAACTGGGTCCGACCTACATTAAGTTAGGTCAATTACTGAGCATGAGGCATGACCTTATTCCTCTGGAATATGCTAATGAGTTTGCAAAACTTCAGGACGACGCACCTTCTTTTAAATTTGAAGAAGTTGAGCTAATGCTAAGAGAAGAACTCGGGCACTCCATCGAGGAATTGTTCGATCATTTTGATAAAAAACCACTTGCCTGTGCATCTATTGGACAGGTGCATCGGGCAAAGATAAAAAATGGCGATGAGGTTGTCGTGAAAGTCCAGCGTCCTGGCATAAAAGAGGTAATTGAATCCGATCTGGATATTATGTACAGTATAGCCAGGCTTATTGAGGAACATATACCTGAGGCGAGACTATACAGGCCAACTGAGATTGTCAACGAGTTATCTCGCAGTACTCTCGCAGAAATAGACTATACTCAGGAAGGCTGGAACGTCGATCATTTTGCAGAAAATTTCAAAGACAACAGTCAAGTTTACATCCCAAAAATTTACTGGGATTATACAAATACACGAGTACTGACGCTGGAGTATATTAAAGGTATAAAAGGAAGCAATGTTGATTTACTGGAAAAGCAAGGAGTCAACAGGAGTGATATAGCTTTTGTAGTTGGAAAAGCCTTCATGCAGCAGGTGTTTGAAGATGGTTTTTTCCATGCAGACCTGCATCCAGGAAACATCCTGATAATGGAAAACGGAACTGTAGCATTTCTTGATTTTGGGATGACGGGTCATCTTTCCTCAGAAGTAAGCGATATGTTCCTGGATGGAATGGTGGCTTTAGTTAAAGGAGATAGTTCGTCGTGTATAGAATTATTCCGGGATATGGGGTGTATAGACTCTAATGTAGATACAAGATCATTGAAAGTAGACATCGACTCCTTTCGTTCTAAATACTATGGTAAAGCCTTGAAAAACCTAGATACTTCCGTGATAATCGAAGAATTGATAGGCACTTTAAGGGATCATCAGGTTACTATACCCCATAACATAGCCTTATTAGTAAGAGGTATAGTGGCTGTTGAAGGCTTTGTACTTATAATAGATCCAGATTTCAATTTTACCGAGCTTATCGAGATTTATGCAAAAAAGGAAATGAAAGAGCGTCTTTATCCACAAAATCTGGCCCGCAGAACTTGCAGCAGTATTTCAAGCTGGTCGCGTCTTTTCCAAAAAGCTCCGACCAAAATCTCACATATACTTGATCATGCTGAGAATGGTTACTTAAGAATAAAGTTTGAATCAGAGGAAGGTAATCGGCTGGTGTCCGAAATTAACGTTGCTAGTAATCGTCTTTCTTTTAGTCTGATAATCTCTGCCATGATCATCGCTTCCTCTATGGTCATTCAGACAGATATGAAACCCTTTCTTTGGGGTGTGCCTTTTCTTGGCATTTTCAGTTTCTTTCTTGCCAGCCTTTTTGGGCTATGGCTTGTTTTTAATATCTTCAGGACAGGCCGAATATAACTTCCCAAGTGTATACTTACTTGAAAAGTTAGATTAATTGTCCACGAATTTTTATTGAGTTAATTTACATGGCACGATGACACAGAAAAGAGAATTTCCACAAAGAGATCTGAAAACTATGGTTTGAAAATAAAGTCTGAAGAATAAAGTCTGAAGAATAAAGTCTGGAAAAGTGAGTTCTGAAAGCTAAGTTCTAAAAAAGAAGGCATGAGTTCATTCCATTTTGGATTTTTGAACTCAATTTGTGTAAAGAGGTAAGGATTTAGGGCAGATTATGGGTTCTGGAAAGACCATAAATCTATCCTAGTGCCCTTAATGAACTTCTAATGTATTACAGTCTGTTTAGATATTGTGCACAGGTGCGAAATTGTTTCCTGCAGGATACGATATTATCGGCCTAGGCAAGTCAATATCCAGAGCTTCTCTCAGGACCTCTTCAATAGTCTCTACGGGCACGAAATTAAGTTCGTTTCTGGCATCTTCAGGCACATCCTCCAGATCCCTTTCGTTCTCTTTTGGCAGGATTACCTTCTTTATGCCTGCCCTGTGAGCTGCCAAGACTTTTTCTTTTATGCCACCCACAGGCAATACGGCTCCACTTAGTGTGACCTCACCGGTCATAGCGATTTTCGGATCAACCGCTTTGCCTGTAATCAGGGAAGTCAAAGCAGTAAAGAGGGTTACACCTGCCGACGGGCCGTCCTTTGGGGTTGCACCTGAAGGCACGTGGATATGAATGTCGCTTGAGGTAAAGTCAAAGCTGTTTGCAGTATTTGCAAGCCGTGACCTTACAAGGCTCAAAGAGATCTTTGCAGACTCCTTCATCACATCCCCGAGCTGACCTGTAAGCGTAAGTTTTCCACTGCCTGGCATAAACGTACCTTCTATGAAGAGAATATCTCCTCCTACAGGCGTCCATGCAAGCCCTGTAACCACGCCGGGAATATTCTCTTTTCTGGCCTCTTCCTGCCGGATTACCTCTTTTCCCAGAATCTCTTTAAGCATGTCCACTCTGACCGCGTAAGGAAGATCGGCCTTGCCTGACACAATCTTTTCGGACACAAACCTTGCAGTCTTTGCAAGCTGCTTTTTGAGTCCGCGGACGCCGGCTTCGCGAGTATACTTATCAATGATTACTTTCAGAGCCTCATCTTCAATTTTAAGTTTCTCCGCATCAAGGCCGTGGTCTTCCAGTATGCAGGGCAGCAGGTGGTCTTTTGCAATCGCAAGTTTTTCGTTTTTCGTATAACCTGAGATCTCAATTGTTTCCATTCTGTCCAAAAGCGGCCAGGGGATACTTGCCATGGAGTTGGCGGTAGCTATGAACAATACATCGGACAGGTCATATGGAATTTCCAAATAGTGGTCTGAGAACGTGTTATTTTGTTCCGGATCAAGGACTTCCAGAAGGGCACTTGCAGGGTCTCCTGAGTAGGAAGCTGAAAGCTTATCGACCTCATCAAGGATAAACACCGGGTTTTTCGTGCCTGCTTTTCTCATGCCTTGAATAATCCTTCCTGGCAGAGCTCCTACATATGTCCGCCTGTGTCCTCGGATTTCGGCTTCATCTTTGACGCCTCCAAGGCTGACCCTAACATATTTCCTGCCAAGCGCATCGGCAATACTTTTTCCAAGGCTCGTTTTCCCAGTTCCGGGTGGCCCTGTCAGGAGCAGAATTGAGCCTTGCTTCTCCTTTTTTAGTTTCATTACTGCCAGGTGCTGGATTATTCTCTCCTTGACCTTTTCAAGTCCGTTGTGATTGCTCTCAAGCACACGTCGAGCTTCGGCAATGTCGATGCTCTTTTTTTCTTCGGTTATCCAGGGAAGATCGAGCAGGAGGTCAAGATAATTCCTTATAACATGCGCTTCAGGATTGTGACTGCCTCCAGCTTCGAGTTTCTTCAATTCGGACAATGCCTTCTTTTTTACCTCATCAGGCATCTTTGAGTTTTCAATTCTCTCCCTGTACGCAGCGTCGCCTGAAACGGATTCATCTCCTTCGTTGAGCTCTTCCTGAATTACCTTCAGTTGCTCACGGAGCATTGCTTCTCTATTCGACTTGCTTATTTTGTCAGTGACTTTTTTTGCCATTTCAATCTGAAGATTGATGCTTTCTTTATGTTTTGTCAGAATATGAAGGAATAGAAGATACCGTTCACGAACTGAAGCGAGCTCCAGGAGTTTCTGCTTTTCGGCAAGTTTTACGGGTATGTACGGCATGACAAATCCCATTATCTGGTCAATGGAATCCATCTTATCAATTGGCCGGGTAAATTGTTCGGACCCCTGGAACCGGTTGCTTATCTCGTGAATCGTCTTTTTTATATTTGCCATCACCTCGGCGTGACTGTCCTCATCGGAATCCGGCAGATCGTATACATGCCTGTATATTGTATAGAAAATCCCGTCTTTCCGGTTCAAAGAGAGAGCCTCTACCCTTTCGACAGCCTTTGCGACA
>JAMXLQ010000249.1 GCA_024280975.1 Methanosarcina sp. | reverse complement strand
ATATTTCCAGGGATGTGCCTATTTCACAATAAGTAGCAATAAAGCGGCTTTGAATTGTTTCAACAAAACGGTACAGCTTAAACCTGACTGTATCACAGCCTGGTATAACAAGGGATATATCCTCAATCTGATGGGAAAAGTTGAAGAAGCAATTTCGTGTTATGATAATGCTCTTGCAATTAATCCTAATTCATCTTCAACCCTTTACAACAAGCGTTTTGCCCTTTACAGTATAAAGAAATTAGATGAGGCTGCTGTATGCAAGGCGAGACTCGATGAGGCTGATCCTGGTTTTGTGGATGCCCTGCAGGAAAAAGGAACTCGATTCTTCATTCCTGAAACTTATAATAGCACTCTGAATTACTCTCTTCCTTCAAGATGGTATGGAGGAGAAGAAAACATATCTGGAAACTTAAGTACGAATGTAACAGAGCTCTCCCGGTCAGAAGCTATCCAAGAGTTCTATGATAACCAGGAAAACAATACCAGCAACTACGACTCAGAACCTGATGAGGAAAGAGCAAATAGTAGTGAAGAATGGAGTATTTCGGAAGCCGGCTAAAGCTCAAATTCTGAAAAAATTGAAATCCAGAAGCCTTTTTGGTATCCTGCCAAATTTATATCGCCATATTTTGCCTTTATTTTTTATTCTGTTATTTGGCTTATTCACTTTTTTGGGTTCCGTTGCAAAAAATCTGGTTATTTTACAAAACAAGTGAAAAATTTCACATTTAGGCAAATTAGTCATTCTCACCACCCAGAAAAATGGTACATAAAGGTACCAATTATAGCCCCAAAGTACGAGAAGAAAATTTTTGCAACGGAACCGGATTTATTTTAGTTATATTCAACTTTCAGCTATAGTTATACGTTTTATTTCCAGTAGTAGTAGCCAGGGACCCAGTATCCTTCATTGCGATACCAAAAAGTTTGGTGGTGTTTATCCTTGTTGTGCTTTACCCTTTTATATCCCCAGTGACCTTTCATAAAGTATTTTTTCTTACCATAGTGGTTGTCAAACTTTTTCTTACCATCATTATGGTTGTTGCACCCAATCTTGCCATCGAAGGGAGCTGCACTTACTGCTGCAGCTGTCACTGACAGTAAAAAACAAACTCCCAGCAAAATTCCCAGTATCTTTCTCATTTTCAGCACTTTATTTACCCCCGGATATTTGCTGTTTGAATAGCCTTGCTTTATTTTCTGGACTATCTCGCTGAACATTCGCAGCTTGATAATCCTAATATAAACCAGCGAAAATATAAGCATACTTATAAATAAAAATTTATAAAGGTAGAATGATTTATAAAATAACGATTTTAAAAGGTTTAATTAATGAAAAAACAGCTTTTAAGGTTCCGTTGCAAAAAATCTCAGAATAAGCCTGTAAATCTATGGATAATGAACAAAAGTCAAAATATTCAAGGAAAATGTATCAATATTACAGAACTATTCCAAATAATTGATTAATGTATTTAGCTTCATCAAAACCAGAGTAGTTTAGATTCTTGATTTATCCTTTTTTGATCATATTCATAGCTTCAATTCCTTTTAAAGTTTTATTAGCAGATCGAAAAGACTGAAATCCTAACGTTGGATTAACGATTCGCTTTATAGACCTATGATCTTGTTCTATAATGTTATTCAAATACTTGATTTGTTGAATTCCTACGTTTTTAGGTAGTATTTTACCATTTTTCAGTTTATCTATAGCAGGTGGATAAGCTGGATTTTTATCAACGGTTATTACTCTTGGAATTTGATTATGATTAGAACTCAAAGCTTTCTTAAAAAAACGTTTCGCAGCTTTTCTATTTCTTTTTGCACTTAGCATGAAATCAATTGTATATCCTTCTGAATAAACTGCTCTGTAAAGATATTTCCATTCACCTTTTACTTTTATATAAGTCTCATCAACTCTCCACGAATCATTTGTTGGTCTTAAATGCCTTCTTATTTTCTTTTCTATTTCAGGAGAATATTGATGTACCCATCTCATTATAGTACTATGATCAACTTGAATTCCTCTTTCTATCATCATTTCCTTTAAATTTCTATAGCTAAGTGGATATTTTAAGTACCATCTTACATTTAATAAGATAATTTCACCTACAAAGTGCTTCCATTTAAAGGAATTAGATAGCATATTACTACTTTTTATTTCCTTTTTATTTTATTATATCCTAAGAACAGATTTTTTGCAACGGAACCGGTTTTGGGATAGGCTCAATAATTACTTCAACAGAACAAACCATTGAAGAGTTAGTAATTATTCAGTTGCCTTTATTCCTAACTTATTTTTCTGTTTCATTCAATGCTGGTAATATTCATATTGCTTACTATGATTCGTCTCCTGTGTTTAACTTGGAGAACGCAAAAGGACGAAAGACGACCACACGTGTTCTGCTAATATTCAATCCGAAAGCAGTTAGGGAATGCTCATTATGACAACGACTGCAGACAATGGAATTATCAACAAGCGTAGTAATCACTCGGTCGAATATACAGTGGAAAAGCTCAAGAATATCCTGCAATCCAAGGGAATCACCCTATTTGCGCTGGTCGACCACAGCGGAGAAGCGGAAAAGTGGGAATGAGTATGCGCCCAACTAAGCTGCTGATTTTTGGCAGTTCCAAAGCAGGCACACCTCTTATGATAGCTACTCCCAGCATTGCAATCGACATGCCTTTGAAGATTCTGATTTGGGAAGATAGCCAGGGGAAAGTTTGGGTTTCGTACAACAGCCCTGACTACATAATGAAGCGGCACGGTCTGCCTCAGGAGCTTTTGCAAAATATCGCCATCATAGATACTTTGGCAGCCAAGACCAGTGAGTAGCATTGAACTATGTTGTGGGCGGCAAGTTCGTACATAATTTAGACACGAGAAATTCCATCATGGCCACAGGTATTATAATTGTAGTTGGTTTTGTTTTAGCTGTTCTGTATACAGTTTCCGAGATCGTCTGAAAAGAGGAACAAATGTCAGAGAAACAGAAAGGATCCATAAATTTAAAAGAAATTTGCATTATCCTACTTATAACTACAGTTATCTCATTTCTTGAAGGCGGGAAATGCATTTTCTCAGAAACCGTATCAACAGAATCTGATTTTCAGGTTGACCTTAGAGAAAGTGTAAATTACCAACTATGGGTCGTTGATTTAATTGGTCCCGAGAAGATTAGTGTAAGAATAAGCAAAGGCTCCTACGTTGCTTTTGAAGATACATTCACGTTAATGCATCCCGAAGGAGATTATCTTCCTTACCATCCAAGGTTTTCAGTTAAGGGGAATGGAACTTATCAGGTGCATGTCAAACCTATAGATTCTGGAACTGTTAGCTTGAAAATCATAAAATCTAGAATTCAAATTTAATGCGAATATATATTCATTTAGAGACAAAATAAAACGAAATATCAATTTTCATCGAATTTCTTTGGATTTCTACTCAAGCTGTTTGTTGGCGAATCTGAACTATTATTAAAGTTGAGCCAATCCCAAAACATTTTCTGATCCATCACCATCACTAACGTTACGGTTCTGTTGCAAAAAATATGTTTTTCTGAAGTGACTTACAATTTAATTATTATAAAACCCAAAACTATGCAATTTTTTCCAGTATCGATAGACATCAAAAAAATGCCTATGTGTTTCTTATAGGATTTTTGCATTTTATGGCCGGGTTATCGAAGGAAACAAGCATATTCCTACAGTCTCAGTAGTAATTGAGGAAACAAACACATGGGCTATTGTGGAAAAGTCAGCCTGAAATT
>JAMXLQ010000248.1 GCA_024280975.1 Methanosarcina sp. | reverse complement strand
GCAAAGTATATCAAAGAATGCGGAAGGAGTGGCTATTTTAAATCAAAATTATTAATTTTATCCTAACACCAAGATAATAAAGTAAATAGTATAAAAATATATAAAAACTGGGAAAGGGGTCGGTTTTGGGGGTATACAGTGAAAAGTGAAGTAAGTTTACTTAATAAGTACTATCCGTGGAAAAAAGTAGAACTTAACGGAGTTACATGTCATCTAAAGGGCAATGTATTTTTCAATAATAAGCTCCTAAGTCCAGAAGAACTTGCTGAGTTAGTATCACAGTTAATCTATAAAGAAGATCATGACCAGAAAAAAGAAATTGAAAATCTCCTCAAAGAATTAAATGGAGAATTTGCAATTATTGCTGAAATTGAAAATACGATATTTTGTGCTGTAGACAAATTAAGGAGTATTCCACTTTTTTATACAATAACAGAAGACACTTTTATTGTATCAGACAGTGCTTGTTATTTAAAAAGTAAAATTAATCCGCACCTTAATGAGGAAAATGCAGCAGAATTTATGCTTGTAGGCTATGTAACAGGGAACGATACTCTTTTTGACGGCATAAAACAAATTAGGAACGGAGAAGTTTTAAGTTATCAAAAAGAAAAGGATAGTCTCAAAACTTCCTACTATTTCAGATTTTTACATGGAAACTATTATGAACTGCCTGAAAAAAAACTGCTTGAAATGCTGGACTCTGTTTTCATAAATGTTTTTTTAAGACTCATTGAAAGTACCATAAAACAGGGAAAAAGGTTGGTGGTGCCTTTAAGTGGAGGACTGGATTCGCGTATTATTGTTACAATGTTAAAAAGGCTTGGAGTCAATGATGTTATCTGCATTAGTTATGGGAGAGAGGGTAATCGACAATCTATGATAAGTAAGCAGGTGGCAAAAGCTCTTGGATATGAATGGTTTTTTGTAAAGTATACAGCGCAGAAGTGTCATGAATGCTATAACTCTAAAGAAGGAAATTATTTCCAGAAATGGGCTGGGAACCTGTCATCTTTACCACATCTACAGGATTTTCTTGCCCTTAAAGAACTGAAAAACCAGGGAAAAATTCCAGACAATTCTGTGTTTGCCCCGGGGCATACCGGAGATGTTCTTTCAGGTAGTCATATTCCCAAGTCTTATATCGAGAACTCAAGAAAGTATGATTTAGAAACCTTTTTGACAGATTCCCTGAAAATACATTACAATCTCTGGAAATTACCCTATAACTATGAGCTTGAACCTATTTTTAAAGAAAAATTAAATAATTCAGTATCTGGACTGAAAATTAACGACAATGAGACTTGTGCAAATGCAATCGAATTTTTTGATTTTAATGAAAGACAGCCTAAATTTATCATAAATTCAGTCAGAACCTATGAATTTTTCGGGTATGAATGGAGAATACCATTCTGGGACACTGAGCTCATTAATTTTTACTTAAGAGTTCCAGTAAAATACAGGATAAATCAGGACCTTTACAAAAAGTATGCAAGAGACTGGCTATTCTCAGGAGACTTCAGCATACTTAAAAAAATAGATTGTACTACCGATATTTTAAACCTTAAGCCTCTAGAAAAACGCTCAAAATATGAAAAGCTACAGTATTATAGAACATTTATTCACAGCTATTATGACGAGAAAATTGATAATCCGATATGGGGAAGATACTTTGAAAACCCTTTTATTTCAAGACTTCTGGCAAAATTTTCCAGATATGAGAATAAAAATATTGAAAAATATCCGATGTTAAAAACCATAATAGACTACAGAAATGAAACAAAATATCCTATGTCAGTAAACGGGATAAGTACTCTGAGTTATCTATCGGGTATTAAGGAAAGAATATAATTACAATACAAGCAAGATAAAATACTAAGTCTGTCAGAGTACATGATTGATATTTTAATTATACCGACAAGGCACAAAAATTATTATTTAAAAGAAATAAGTAATATAAAAAAAATTGTCTAAAAGTAAATTAACTGGAAACTTAAAACAACAATTTCCACTTTTTAAGATATTCAATATCTTTTCTTATATTTCCTGAGAACCTCTATATTTACTTCAAAAGCCTTTTCGTCAATGTAACCTTTTTCCTGAGCCTATTCAAAAAATTTTTCAAGAACTTTAGTGGCTGTACCCGTGAACTTCTTGCCTCCTCCAACCTCAACTACATAATCATCGAGAAACTCCTTAATTGCAGATGGGGTGAGATGCTCAGGGCCGAAAATATCGCAGTAACTCCTGTTGTCGTGTCCATGCCGGACATTATAAAGTTCCCTGTCTTCCTCAGAAAAAGAATCTTCTGCACTGAATTCCAGGAATTCCTCGTAAAGAAAGATCACATCTTCAAGGTCCAGGAAGGCATCCGGTTTCAAGATGGCTTCCTGTTCATTCAAGAACATCCGAAAAACTTCATTTATCGTGGTCATAGTATCCTGCAACAGTACTTGTAAATTATTATTTTTGCTACAAAAGATTTTATATTTTTCTCAAACCCTCTGTAAAGGAATAGATAAGTGATTTTCAATAGCTGGTATTTCTGGACGGCAGCCAGACATCATCAAAACCACATCTGACAGTGGCAAAACTATACCTAAATAATAGACAAGAAAGAAAGATTTCGGCAAAATAAGAAGAAAAAAAGGAAAAAATGGAAGAGAAGAAAACAAAGAAGTTTACATAGATTCAGGAGCCGCGATTCCAAGCGTATCAAGTGAGTTTGCAAGCACAATCCTTGCACAGTCCACAAGAGCTAGCCTTGCAGCCCTGACCTTTTCGTCTTCGGCAGCAATTACAGGGACAAAGCGGTAGAACTGGTTAAAAGCATCAGCGAGCTCGCGGGCATAGATTGCAAGCACGTGAGGTTTAAGTTCACGGGCTCCAAGATCGATTATACTGTCAAACATTGCCATCTTCTTGATAAGATCGATTTCAGTATCCTCGACAAGCAGAGAAGGCTCGATTTTTGCTGAAGGATCCCAGGCTGCTTCTTCTTTTGCTTTCTCAAGAATACTACAGGCGCGAGCATGGGAATACTGGATATAAGGAGCACCCTGTTTCTCAAAATCCAGAGCTTCTTTCCAGTTGAAAACCGTGGATTTTTCAGGGGAGACTCTTACTATGTCATATCTTACCGCACCTATTCCTACCATTTCCGCAACCTGTTTCTTGAACTTGTAAGAGGTTTCAGGACGGCGCGTTTCTACCTGTTCAAGGGCAGCTTCAGTAACTCTGTCAAAGAGCTCATCTGCACTTATAAACTGCCCGCGACGGGTACTCATTGAGCCTTCTGGAAGGGAGACGAACTCGAAGATAACGACCTCAGGTTCCTTGATCTCTATTGCGTTCAAGGTAGCCCTGAGCTGGCCTGAAATCAACTTGTGGTCCGCTCCGAATATATCGATTATGCGGTCTGCCTGTCCGGCTTTCCACTCATGGTAGGCAAGATCTCTAGTCGTGTAAAGAGAAGTACCGTTTGAGCGCTGGATAACAAGGGTTTTTTCAAATCCGTAATCCGAAAGGTCTACCACAAGGGCGCCCTTATCCATTTTTGTTCTTCCTGTCGCCTTGATCCGCTCAACAATGTCGTGTACAGCTCCGGATTTAAGGAAAGTAGATTCATTGACAAACCTGTCGTGGACAACATTTAAGCGAAGCAGAGTCTCTTTGATTCCGGAAATCGCCAGAGAAACTGCATTATTAAAACTATCGATTGTCTTGACGTCCCCGGTTTCTACTTTTTCCATAAGGGCATCAATTTCTTTTACGTACTCCGGATTTTTGTCCAACTCGACATTGGCTTTAATGTACACGTCAGCAATAGCAGAATCAGGCTTTCTGGAAAGGTCAAGTTCGAAACGTTCACATGCCCAGGAAACTACTGCAATCTGGCGGCCCATATCATTGACATAATACTGTACCTCAACATCATATCCTGCTCGTCTGAGAATGCGGGCAAGAGTATCCCCAATAATAGAATTTCGGATGTGTCCTACATGCAGGGGACCGTTCGGATTTGCTGAGGTGTGTTCAAGTAAAATTTTATCCTTTGGGGCTCCACAGCCAAATTTCTCCTTTTCTTCCAGAACTGCAGTAACCGTCCTATTCAGATAATGTCTGCCTGCATGGAAGTTAATGTAAGGGCCAGAAGCACTTACCTCGCCTATGTACGAGCCACTTGGGATTTCGATTGCAGAAACGATACGGGTTGCAAGTTCTTTTGGATTTTGCCTGTACAGACTTGCCAGCCTGAAAGCGGCCCTGCTCGCAAGGTCAGCGTGAGAGGAGGTTTCGAAATAAAGTTCGGAATCTTCAATTTCAAGTCCAACTTTTCTGATAGCGTCTTTTAAGATTGATGTAGCCTGAGATTTAAATTCAAGAAACAAGATAAATCACCTATAAAACTACGAAAACAATGTGATAACTTTGATTTACTAATTTTGATCAGTGATCTAAGGGTAGTTTAATTAAAAAAGTATTGGATAAAAAGCATTGGATAGGAGTCTGGACGAGATCAGACTCCAGTACTGTACCTGAGGATTGCAGCAATGCCTCCGAAGGCATTCATAAGCTGTGAACCTTCGTCAAAGTCGGTAGACACGAAAACGACTTTTGCATTGCTTTTGTCAGCAAGGGCTGAGAGCTCGTCAACGACATCGGTAACGTCCGTGACTTCAAGGGAAGCTCCACAGTTTGGACAATTCCCAGCAGTTGGTGCAGGCTCCCCCGGCTTCCAGCGCCGCGTCCACTTATTTTCATATCCGCAAACACTACACTTCGTGGTTACCCTTTCAGCTCGTAGATCTTCTGAAAGCAGAAGCACATCTACAGCATTGATTTCAAGGTTTGCACGAACCTGGGTTTCTCCATAGGCTACTTTGCCTGAGTCGGAAATAAGTTCTTTAAAGAAGGCTCTGACAGCGTTCTTTTGCCCCATGAGCTCAAGATCCTGGAGCTTATCTGCGGCAGCGTTCACAAGTTCTGAGAGCCCGGACTCGTCAGTGTAAGCCGTATCAAAGAGCCCGAGGATTTTTCTCATAAGTTCATGGTGCAGAAACTCCCCGGCATAAAACTCTTCTTTCGTAGGAGATGGTCCTCCTATCAGGATACCTTTGAGATCTTTAGGCTCAACAGCAAGGAAAATTTCACTTGCGGCATCTCCTATCCTCTTATAGAACTCATGGATAGCAATTAACCTGAGCTGCTGAAAACGGTGAGAACTCTGACCTCCTTTCCTCTGTTTTCCCGGAACTGTTGAAGTAAGATTGCGGAAAGCCTCAATTCGTTTTCCGACTAGAAGTCCTACAGTAGCTTCCCTGCGGTCAAGTACCAGAAGTCCAAACGTGCCCTTATCCTTGAGCATATCCTCGAGAGGTTCAAGATAGAAAGCAGAATCGCAGTGATATTTGTAAACAGTAATCGGCTCCGGAGGGACAATTACTTCGCTCTCCATGCTCGTCTTGTTGGCTCCAATATCCACGGCCCCTGTGAAATATACGATTCCGTTTTCAGGAACCTTGTCCAGATATCTGAGCCTTGAAAGGAGAGATTCAATGGCTCCCTGTACATTCGTCCTGGTAAGCTTGGACTTGATGTTTGCAGCCTGCCCGTGCTCGTCTTTCAACTGACTTGTAACGTCAAAAATCTGCTTGTCATGAGGTATATAAAGAGAAATTAGCTCGGTACCTCTTCCCCTCTTATCCCTCAGGTTTTCAAGCTTCTTTTTAAATTCGTACTTTTCGTGTGCAGATTGTTCAGTCATTTTAAAAGTTCCCCGTAAAGAAAGTAACAAAATTCTGGTATTTTTATTAGTATTTCTGATAAATTTGAGGTTGTATCCATTATTGAATTCGAAGGTATAATTAAGCGTTTCAATTTTGAGATTTTCAATGTAAAATCTTTATCATTTTTATTATTCAGTTTATTGTTCGTTTAGCTTTTCGGTTAGTTTAACAAGAGTGAAAGAAAGATTTAGTAACGATAAATCACGCGCGAGTCTTATCTCAACCAAAAGCTGAATGTAAAAACCGCCTTGAACACGAAAAACTGAAAGTAAAGGTACGCCTGCCAGAAAAGCCGGAAATTTGAAACTCCAGTAAAAAACCAGCCCTGTTTCGCGTAAACTTGTCCTGTTTCGTGCTCTGTTGATATCACTAGGTGTGAGACATAATCATACTCAAGCTGTATCTAACTAATTTAAAATTGTATTATCCTTGCTGGAATTATATTCTAATTGAAGCCTGAGTTTATATTTGTTTCCATCACTTAACTCATTTTATATATTCATAGAAATATAAAAATGTTCCTATTATTGCTTTATATTAAAGCAATCCTGTGTAGCTGACTATTAAGATAGAAAAGTTGAGTTTTCTCAAGTCAGAAAATCTTTTTGGCTGGAGACTTTTTCCCATCTTTTGATAACAGGACTACCCTGCTTATTTCAGATGCATCTGCGATTTCATACCCAAGATGTTTTGCAAGTTCCTGTGAGAACTTGAGGACCTCTTCATGGGTAGGCATTGCAGAGCGGTCAAGCCTTAGTCTTGAGAAACCCAGATGCATGTACGCTTTTATCTCCACAAAATCAGGGGAGGCTTTTTCTATTAGCCTGGCATAACCCTCGGAGTTGAACAGATTTTCACCTTTGACCAGAGTAGTCCGTATGACTGTTCTTGATTTTTTCTGCTTCATAAGGGACAGAGATTCATTGATTTTTTCCCAGAGTGAAGGCGATCTGGGCTGGCAGACCTTCAGGTAAGTCTCAAGATCTGGGGCATCTAGACTCATATAGAGCTGGGAAGGGGCAACTTTTGCAAGCATATCGGGAACTGTGCCGTTTGTAACAAGAAAAGTTGTAAAACCTCTTTTTTCGTACTCCTCGATAAGTTCCGGGAGATAAGGATAAAAAGTCGGTTCTCCTGAAAGAGAGATTGCTACGTTGTTCGGCTCATTGGCTTCGAGCCATCGTTCCTTAAGTGCGTTCGGAGAACCGCCAAAGCCGGTGATCAACTTACGCTGGCAGGCAATGCTTTCTTCTACTATCTTCTCAGGCGAATCCCATTCCTCGGGAACAGAAACAGGAACCTCAGTCGGGCGCCAGCAGAAAAGACAGCGCTGGTTGCACATAAGCGTTGGAGTCATCTGAAGGCAGCGATGGGACTGAACTCCGTAGAATTTAGATTTGTAACAGAACCCCTGATCATTCATAGCGTGCCTAAGCCAGAGACAGGTCTTAACAGCCGAGTGGCTGCCTGCCAGAGCATATCCTTGCTTTTTCAGGAGAGTTTTAAAATCAGGGATATCAAAGGGAAGAAAAGTAGACTTTCTATCCCGACTTTCCTCCTGAACGTCGGGGAAATCTTCCCCAGCATTTTCCTTTTTTTCTTCCAGCGGCATTTTTCGCATATTAAATCTTTGAGGTATATATAAGGATCGGAAAATAATTTCGGAGAAGGCTTTAGTGATCCAGTTAAAATCGAATGAACCTCAGTAAAAGTTTATAGAAATTCAGTCAAAAGCAAGAATTTTTACATCAAAATTTGCGAGATCCACGATCGGAACTCTTGCAGGGACAGGCATCAAATTTACACGTTTCTGGAACTCTGT
Source organism: Methanosarcina sp. (assembly GCA_024280975.1). Classification (GTDB taxonomy): domain Archaea; phylum Halobacteriota; class Methanosarcinia; order Methanosarcinales; family Methanosarcinaceae; genus Methanosarcina. The sequence continues at coordinate 5,158 of JAMXLQ010000248.1, read as the reverse complement.
CTGGTCTTGCCAGGTTCCGGAATTGACCAGAAGGACATTTTTATAGCGCTGGACTCCCAGGGTGTGGACGTGACCTGTATGAATAATATCAGGCACAGGATCGATTACAAAATAATCTTTTTTCTCAGGAGATATGGAAACTCTGCTTCCATAGGTCGGAGCAAGATGCCTGCGTTTCAGCATCTCAAGAACTGCACCGGCAGGTTCCTGATACGAGACACCGGGGACACTCGCTACAAGATCATCAATCGACCTGCCATGGTAGATGAGAATGCGGACACCGTCAAGCTCCAGAAGAGCAGGATTACCAACGAAAATAATATTCTGAGGGAAGTACGCCTGAATATTTTCCGGTAGGGCAGGCTGGGGTTCTGCCTGACGAACCGCATCGTGGTTGCCCGGACTTATGATTATGCGAATGTGCTCTGGAATTTCTCTGAAATACTCGGCAGCTTTCTTATACTGTTCGTAGACATCTAGAATATCCAGTTCCATTTCCTGGTCAGGATAAATCCCTATCCCATCAACAATGTCTCCTGCAACAACAAGATAACGAATACTGGCCGCAAGTTCCCGCATACCCTCTGAGTCCGATTTCCCTTTCAAAAAATCCAGGAAATCCAGCCAGGCATCTTCCAGAAACTGAGAACTACCCACATGTACATCGGAAATCAGTACAGCTTTTCCATGACTTCCGGTTCTCCGCTGGACACTATTTGGGACATCGGGTTGTATTAGCTTTGTAGCTAGCATGAGGCTTCCGTCATTGGTTACCGAACCTGCTACTCCTATGACCTCGTCAAGGAGAACTCTTGAAGCCAGTTCAAAGAGTTCTTTATCAGAGCTACGGATAAGGACTGGAAAAGAGCCTGTCGGATCTTCCAGAGAAAGAATCTTATGGCCATTTGTTGTGCTACTGATATCCGAAACCATGCCGATAATCGAGATTTCCTCAGAACCTCCGTCTCCTCCCCTGCGGAAGCTTTTCCTTTTTATACTTTCGATAGGACGCGCGTTGATCCTTCCCCGAATAATCTCCGAAAGCTTGCTGTATCTATCTCTGAAATACTGTACAAATTGCATATATTCCCCAATGCAGGTGGAATGCCCCGTTATATCCGAAACTACGGTCACAGGGTTCTTTCCTGGGTAGTGTTTGTACTCATCCCTTGAATCGGAAAAAAGCCCCCTGGCAGAAATGGAGGAAGATGGCTCTGGTCTGAAAATCCGATTTGAAGGAAAGGAGGAAAGAGAGTTACCCTGCCCAAAAAAGGAGGAGGCTGACCTGTTTACAGCCTGTGAGGAATGAGAAGGGAAAGTCGGAGGCGCTGTCTTTACCGAAGAAAGGGAGGCAGAGGCGAAATAGGAGGCTGAAACTTCCTCAGATGAAATAGTATCTGATTGAGTGTCTGGAGTTGTTTGAGTATTCGGAGCCGGTTCATAAGCCTTGTCTGGAACCATGTCTGGAACTGAAATAGAATCAGGAACAGGGTCTTGGGATGGTTTTAGAATCGGGTCAGGAGGTGCGATAGCAATATCAGGTTCTGAGAAAAGAGTAGATTCTAAAGACGAATCAGGTTCAGAAGAGGGATTGTCTGATCTGGAAGAAAATGTGGAAGCTCTGGAAAGAAATTTCCTTTCCTCTGGAGAGGGAACGTGTATTTTATCTGAAGCCGGTTTCCCTGCTGAAGTTTCGAAATCAGGATTTTTTCCATTCTCTGTGTAAGTCAGCTTTGAAGTCTTTCTGGAGGTATCAAAGCCTTCAAGATCTATATTTTCTATCCCTATGACAATAATAGAGTTATTTACAGTAGAAAGGACATATTTGAGCAGGTCTTCGGGAGAGTTACTAGAATGAATAAGTTCTACGGCCTCAGGGCTGATCTGGTACTCTTTTTCCATAACAGCCCTTATAACATCCTTTCTTTCCATAATTCCAACCTGACCTTTCTAAAATAACCTGAGCTTTTTCAAATCTTTTGTGCCTGATCTAGGTATCAAAACGAATTTCATTTCGGACCTGGAAGGCTAGAGCAAAAGTCTACTTAAAATATAAAAATTAATAAGATACGAAACTAGTATGGTAAATTTAAATTGCTATCATAAAGAAGATTCTTATGAAATCTTGTGTATTCCGATAGAATACTTATAGTTATTAATTCCTATCTATTGTAGATGGAATTCAATTTCTATAGATTCTAGTAACTGATCTTGATTCCTATTAATTCCTATTTTAGTATGGAATAAACTTGCTCATGGTTTATTAAAGAATTTTAAAGGTATTATAGTATATTTTATAATAAAGAATGAATATTAAGCAATGAATGAGTCAATTAAAATTAATATAGAATAAAGACAAATCCTCAGTAAATATATTGAGAAGGCTTAATAAGCTAATCTTTGACTAACTTTATATAAGTCCGAACAGTAGAATGTAGAGCTGTAAAAAGTCCTAAAACTGCATCATAGCTTAAGGATTCTATTACAATCCTGAGGATCGCAATAAGTAAATCAAATAAAGCTTCGAGTTGAAGAAGACCGAATGAAGTATATGATGCAGCATCTTAAAAGAATAAAATCAAAAGAATAAAAGGCTGATTATGAGCGGAATTAATAAAGAAAATAGCGTCCAGGGGCAGGAAAACACCTGGGTTTCCCTTGGAAAGGACCTAATGTCTGTCGTAGCTGTCCTGATCATTTTTATGATTCTTTCCAAGTTGGTATTCGGACTCTGGACTCCTATGGTTGCGGTGGAGTCAGGGAGTATGGAACCACATATGCAAATAGGAGATATTATTTTTATAAAAAGTATGGATAAATCAAATATTACTACATATGAGGAAGGAAAAAAGACAGGATATAAATCTTTTCAAAATTATGGAAATGTGATTCTTTACCATCCGTATGGGGAAAAAGGAGTAACCCCGATAATTCATAGAGCTATGTACAGAGTGGAAGCTGGAGAACCTATGTGGAAGGACGGCCCCATTGCTCCATATGCTGGCTATATCACCAAAGGAGACAATGTTGTAACCAACCAACATTTTGATCAGGAAGGACAGATAAGCTATGAAATGCCTGTAAAAGACGAATGGATTATAGGGACTGCACAATATAGGATTCCTTATCTGGGGTATGTCAGGCTGTTGTTCTCATGAGTTAGGTCTGTATGACCTCTCAGCTTTTCTTTTTAAGCCCCTGAACCACATTTCTTTATTAATCGGTTAGAGCATTCTGCTCTTTATTTCGTTATTTTCTTTTCATTTCCAGGTTCGTGGTTTCTGTTTTTATCTTTAGAACGATATTTCAAGGATCATGCTTTAATTAATCATTCGATTTTTACAAGGGAATTATGTGAATTTTTTGGTTTCAGCGGTTTTATAGTAAGACTTTTAATAAATCACAAAGAGTCTCGTAAATCAATAGAAGCTTAATAAATCGCAAAAAGGTCTCACAAATTACAGGAGATTGAAGATAGCAATTTTCGAAAAAAAGAAGCAATTCCAAAACAGATAAATAAAGGAAAGGAATGAGAAAAACTCAGAATAATAATTAGAAAAACAATAAAAACGTGAAAAACAGTCGACAACCGTCAGAAAATGAAACTTAATAAACTAAAAATTGGCAAGACCGAAACGCCTGGAAACCTACTTCTTGCGCCTATGGCAGACGTGACAAACCTGGCTTTCAGGTTGCTCTGCAGGCAGAATGGAGCTGACCTTACTTACACTGAAATGATTAGTGCAGATGCCTTGCTCAACGAAAACCGAAAAGCACTTCTCAAAGGATTGAGTTCCCCTGAAGACCGACCTTTTGGGGTTCAGCTTGTAGGAAGTTCCCCTGAGAAGCTGAGGGAAGCTGCGCTCTTTATTGAAGATGAGTACAGGCCTGAAATTATCGACATTAATATGGGCTGTCCTGCACAACGCATTACAAGAGCAGGATGCGGCTCAGCTCTTCTCAACTCCAAAACGCTCGTGTATGAAATAATCTCCGAGCTGACTGATGTTCTGCAAACTCCTGTAACTGTAAAGATCCGCATTCTGAAAACGGATGAAAAAACTCTGGAAATTGCGCGCCTGGTCGAGAAGGCTGGAGCTTCGGCCCTGACCGTGCATGGCAGGAGGGCAGAGCAGATGTACTCTGGAAGTTCAGATCTTGCAGCGATCAGAGCAGTCAAACAGGAACTTTCAATTCCAGTGATTGCAAACGGGGATATAAGGGATGAAGAGTCTGCCGAAAACGCCCTTGAGTTTACAGGCTGTGACGGGCTTATGATAGGGCGCGCAGCAATGGGAAATACCTTTATTTTTAAAAGGATAAGACACTATCTAGAAACTGGGGAAAGACTGGAAGTTGACAGGCAAGCTCGGCAATTGGGGGATTTTAATAATTATATTGCCTTACTTGAAGAACATGATCTCTATACATCCACAAATCTAAGAATGCATGCTCACTGGTTTACAAAAGGGTTACACGGCTCGCGGCAGATTAGGGAAAAGATTAATAATCTGAAAGATGGAAAGGCCATGATCGAGTTAATAAGGAATTTCTCCACGGAAAAATATTAAAATTACCCATATTTTTTAAAGGACTATTCGTTTACAACATAAATGCAGCAAACCATGAGCGTAAGACAGGTTAACTTGAAGTTCATAAATATAATACATCTAAAAAATAATTGTAGATTAGAAATATATAGAAAGAATTTCTTAGTTTTCACCGAAAAACTAATAATATTCTACACAATTATCCATGAACTATCAGGCACAAAACAGCGTGAACCTAGAATTGAAAATAAGTGCTTTCAATATTAACGATAACTCGATGGAATGAAAGAGATTCAAGTTAACAATTAATCATTCAAGGCTTGGATTTCTGAACCCGTTTGTGACTATCACATCAGTTATTTTAGCCTTATAATAGCGCCAAAAGAAAGAGTCAGATGCTAATTTGCGCTTGATAAAATCAATAAATTGAATGAAATCAGGTTAATTCGATCCAATTAATATTCGATAATATTCGATTCCTAGCAGTGTGCCGGACAATTAATTAAGATTTGCCAAACAGACTGCCGAGAACAGCAAAAATACAGAAAAACATTAGAAAAACAATCGATAAGACTGCATCAAAAAGGAGAATCCAAATGAAGGAAATC
>JAMXLQ010000247.1 GCA_024280975.1 Methanosarcina sp. | reverse complement strand
GAGACCGAGATTCTAGAAATTCTTGACGATCTTACTGAAAGAGGAGAAATCGAAAAAATTATAGGGGAGATTCCTACCTGGCGGATTTCAAGAGATAAATCCTACTCGGATAAGGAACAAGCGTTCTAATAATTGGTTGTGGATAAGATCTCAATAACTACTGGTTAAGGGTAAAATTCCTAATAACCGGTTAAGGATAAAACTCCTAGTAACCAGTTAAGGATCGAGTTTTCTATTACATTACTGTTTCGGTGACCAGCTCTAGATCTCCTTTTGGAAAGACTCTGGATACCCGGACTTTCCAGTCCCCATCTGAGTTCTCTTTGTCGGCCTGGATGAGGTTATAACATTGCTTAGTTTTTCCCCGAGTTTTGGAAGAACAGAACGTACCTGCATTTACCACAAGCATGTTATTGAGATTCCAGACCCAGGGAATGTGGCAATGGCCACAAAGGACAAGATTCACCTTGCAGCGATTCAGAAGTTCGAGCACATCACCTGCATCTACAAGCACAGTATTTTCCCTACCAGCCAAAGGTATAGGGACAAGGTGATGGTGCATAGCAAAAACCTTGAAATTTTCTCTGGAAAAGGCTTCTTTGATCCAGCCGTAGTTTTCCCTGCCCAAGTGACCTTCATCAAGATCGGGTTGTGAAGAGTCAGCTCCTACAACCGTAATATCCTCAAAATTCCGTGAAAAGTACCGGTTTTCGAAAAGATCTTCAAAGTGCAGATACCCTGCGTTTTTCGAATCATGGTTGCCCGGAACAAGAATTTTATCTTTACATTCAATTCTGTCAATAAATTGCTTTACTCCCTCATATTCTGCTGAAAACCCATTCTCAGTAAGGTCGCCCGTAATCACAACAAGATCTGGTTCCAGCTGATTTATGCTGTCAACCATAGAGTCTGCGATTTCCGGTACAAAGTATGCATCTGAGTAATGAATATCTGAGAGATGTACAATTTGTATAATTTTTCTCCCTCTTTTTGTAAATTTTTATTTTTTATCTTCTTAGTTTTACTCAGAGCACAGGAGTTCTGTGCCATTATATATAGGTATCTCTTAAAATCTACATATTTACAAATATCTAATTATAATTCGTTAAAAAAGGAGATTTACAGTTTAAAACCCTCTTAGTTACTATAAATATGTATCTAACCTTTATTCATGACAGAATCTATAAAATTACAAGCCTAATTTCTCCGGTATTTAAACTACCCAATTCAGCCTATTTTTTACCAGTAGTCGAGCGCGCGACAGAATCCGTGTCGTCCCACTGTCATAAAAATTCGAAAAGAAAACTCGGGCAGAAGGATTTACTACTTTAAAAGCTATCCGTTTGAGCACAAGAGCTGACCTTCAATCGTTGCGCCACAACCGTTGCGCCGGTTGATCACGCCTATAGGGTTCGGGGATAAGGTTCTCAAACTCAAACGTTGCCAGGGTTTTCGGTCAAGCCTTTTTTGAAAAGGGTTGTGCCACAACCGTTGCGCCGGTTGATCACACTGCCGCTAGGGTTTTTCGATCAAACCTTTTGTGAAAAGGTTTGCAATTTTCGCTCAGGCCTTTTTAAAAAGGCTTGCGGTCAAGCTCTATTTTAAAAAAAGTTGTAATCATGCCGTCAAGACGTTTTTGATCAAACTTTTTTTGAAAAAGTTTGCGGGCAACAAATAAATTAATAATGAGTTATGACTATTCACCTACGTTTCAGCTTCATTCTTACATTTTTCATTTAATTTACCCCAAATCAAGGTGAATTTATGTCATTAGCAAAACTCAGAACACATTATACAGCCGATGTCAAGCCTGAAAAAGTTGACAACGGTCAGAAAATTACCCTAGCAGGCTGGGTCCATGAGGTAAGAGACCTCGGAGGGATCTGTTTTGTAGTGCTTCGAGACCGGGAAGGAAAGGCTCAGGTTACTCTCGTAAAGAAGAAAATTGATAAAGACCTGTTTGATGCTGCAAGAAGGCTTGTCCGCGAGTCAGTAATTACAGTAACCGGTTCCGTTAAATTCGAAGAAAAAGCTCCAAATGGATACGAGCTGCTTCCTGAAGAGATCACTGTCCTGAATGTTGCAGATTCTCCACTGCCAATGGATACTACAGGCAAGGTGGAAGCTGAACTGGATACCAAACTAGATTCGCGATTTATCGACCTCAGGCGGGCCGAGACTACTGCGGTTTTTAAAATAAGACACCAGGCTCTTCAGGCGATCAGAGAATACTTTGTAAAGAACGGATTTATCGAAACCGCAACCCCGAAGATCGTGGCAACTGCAACCGAGGGCGGCACCGCACTTTTCCCTATTACTTACTTTGACAGAGAAGCTTTTTTGAACCAGAGCCCACAACTCTTCAAGCAAATCCTTATGAGCGGCGGTTTTGACAGGGTCTTTGAGATTGGCCCGATTTTCAGGGCAGAAGAACACGACACCCGCAGGCACTTGAACGAAGCTACTTCTATCGATGTCGAAGTCAGTTTTGCAGACCATTTCGACGTAATGGAGATTCTCGAAAACCTTGTAGCTTACGCCTACTCCCAGGTTATTGAGAAGTGCCGGCCTTCCCTTGAAACACTTGGGGTTGAACTAAAAGTTCCAAAAACTCCTTTCCTTAAGCTTACCTATGACGAAGTAATCGAAATCATAAATGCCCGTTCGGAGGAAAAAATGCACTGGGGAGATGACCTTGGCACTCTCGGAGAGCATATCGTGGGCGATTACGTCTACGAGACCACAGGGGAATCACACTATTTCATTATCGATTGGCCAACTGAAATTAAGCCTTTCTATGCCATGCCTTATGGGGATAGGCCTGAATTCAGTAAGTCCTTTGATATGATGCACCGCACAATGGAACTCTCCTCAGGAGCTCAGCGTATTCATATCCCTGATTTGCTTAAGAGCCGGATAGAATCACAGGGCTTGAACCCTGATGGATTTGAGTTCTATCTCAAAGCTTTCGAATACGGCATGCCTCCACATGCAGGCTGGGGTATGGGTTGCGAGCGTTTCATCATGACCATGCTCGGAACCGACAATATCAGGGACACCGTACTCTTCCCCAGGGACAGGAGAAGACTTTCTCCCTGAACCCTTTTATTTTTGGCTTTAAATGTTTTCGGCGTATCTCCAACTTAAAATCTAATAAATTCTTTTTTCAGGATTCGAACCGGAAGGGAAAATATATGACAGAAAGAAACACATCCACCGATTCCCCGGAAAAATGTGCAGCTGGCATTGCTGCATCCCGGATGGTAGAATCAGGAATGGTAGTAGGGCTCGGAACGGGCTCAACCGTTGCGTATACGATAAAAGAACTTGGCAGGCGGGTCAGGGAAGAGGGGCTCGAAATTCTTGGGGTTGTCACTTCATATCAGTCTGAAATACTTGCCATAGAAGCCGGCATCCCTCTAGCTACCCTTGCCCAACATCCAGAACTGGATATTGCTATTGACGGAGCAGACCAGATAGATTCGAAGCTGCATGCAATCAAAGGCGGGGGAGCTGCCCACACCCGGGAAAAAATAGTATCGGCATCAGCAAGGCATTTTTTAGTCGTAGCCGACGAATCAAAAACAAGTACCCAGCTTGATAAGGCCGTGCCGGTCGAGGTTCTTCCCTTTGCAAAAACCCTTGTGATTAATAAAATAAAGGAGCTAGGAGGAAAGCCCGAGCTGAGGTCTGCTCTGAAGAAAGATGGACCTGTGATTACCGACAATGGGAATTTCGTACTTGATGTAAATTTTGGTGTAATAAACGATCCTGAGACCCTTGCCTTTAAACTGTCTTCAATTCCGGGAGTTATTGAGCATGGGATTTTTTCCAATGTGGACGAACTCTATATCGGAAAAAAAGACGGGTCAGTGGATATAGTCAGAAAGTAATTAGAAAATACTAGTGATCAAGAAATAATAGGTAATTAGGAATAGTAATCAGAAAGTAAAAGCTCAAAGTTGTCAAGGACAAGATAAACACAGCCTTTGTGTAGTCAGCTTTCCATGGTCCTTAAGGGAAAATCTTGAGGAAATAACGGCAGACAACTAACTTTCTGATTTTATTCCATAATCTGATGTGGAAACACAGTTTCACATTCAGGAATCGGCGTATATCCGGTATGTTTTTATAGAAGTATTATCAGTAATTTCTGATCAAATACTGCTTTAGATAAGCGACTAATAAAATTATATTTTCAGGCTGATCTCGGGCTAAAAGTGACTGTAAGCCAGGACAACTTCAAATTTATTGAGTAAAAATCTTCGACACACATACTTCATTTTAAGGAGGTTTTGGTTCAGATGGAAAAAGGTAGTAGCCAGCCAATCATAATAGTAGACCCTAGAAAAGAGCAAACAAAGGGAAAAGAAGCGCTCAGTATGAATATTGCAGCTGCAAAGGCAGTGGCTAGCATAGTCAAGAGCACGCTTGGGCCGAGAGGGATGGACAAAATGCTTGTCAATCCTATCGGGGATATCACAATCACAAACGACGGTGCAACCATTTTACACGATATGTCCATTGAGCACCCGACAGCCAAGATGGTAGTGGAAGTTGCAGAATCACTTGAAAGTTCGGCAGGTGACGGAACTACAAGTGCTGTCGTGTTCACAGGCAGTCTGCTGGAAAAGGCAGAAAGCCTTATTGAGATTGGAGTCCACCCGACAGTTGTTGTTAAGGGATACAGGCTTGCAGCCGAAAAAGCTGTTGAGCTTTTTGAGAACCTGGCAGTCTCAACTGGCGAGAACGAAAAGGAGATGCTCATAAAAGTTGCAAGAACCTCTATTACGGGTAAAGCTTCCGAAAAATACAACCGTTTGATTGCGGAACTCTGCGTGGATGCCGTGCTTGCTATTCGCGAGAGGGGAATAGCCGATCTTAAAGACATTATTATTACAAAAGATGTCGGCGGCAAGATAGAAGAGACCGAATTCGTCGAAGGCATTGTAATAAACAAGGTTGCTCTGGACAGGGAATTTCCTCTCAAAATCAAGAATCCCAGAATAGCCCTAATCGATGCTCCCATGGAAACTGCTAAGACTACAAACAAAGCAAAACTCCAGATCAGTGAATATGGTGAGCTTGAGAATTTTGTAAAGCAAGAAGAAGCAGCCTTGTTCGAAATGGCAGATTA
>JAMXLQ010000246.1 GCA_024280975.1 Methanosarcina sp. | reverse complement strand
AGTTTACAAAGAATAAGCTGTCAAAAGATGAAAACAACACAAATCAGCAAACTAAAACAGACCAACAAAAAAAGTGAGGGAAAAACGAATGGTGTACCAGGTTTCAGCATTATATGCGGATTATCTGGATTATATCTCGCGTATAAAAATCAGTAATTAGGGCTAACACATAAATCAGCCATCAGGGAATCCTTCGAACACGAAGACACAGCAAATAATACCTTTTTTGGAAATAAGGGTGGGATACAAACCACCCTAGTGCATATAAGTATTATTTAAGTTAGTAAATAATAAATATAGACTTTTTTGTCTATAAATTAATAGAAAACAAAGAACAATTTAGGTAATGCGTTTTGAGAAAGTTATCTAAAAAATCTGGTGCTCCGGCCGGGATTCGAACCCGAGTCTTCGGCTCGAAAGGCCGGAATGATTGGCCGGACTACACTACCGGAGCTTTTGTTGTACCTTATTTTCCCTTATTGAAGGGGTTCTCCAATAAGGGGTTTTTCTATATATAATTAGCGGTTGCCAGTATTTTTGAGAATGTTATTTTGCCGTCAATTCAGAAATCTCATAAGCCTTTTAAGAAAAGGTTTGATCGCAACCTTTCCGGCAGAAAGCTTGACCAAAGGCAAAGCGCAAACCTTTTCAAAAAAGGTTTGACCGAAAACGGTTTTTATGAATGTTATTGAATATTAACTAACAAATCCGCTCTCAGATTTCTTCTTCAGCTTCTTCCTCATCTTCTAGATCGGCTTCAATTTCGCCGGTCTTTTCTGATTTTTCGGTCTCTTGTATGAGGTTGTCAATCCATTCACTGAGTCTCCCGCAGTATTCGGGTTGACAGTCGCCGGTGCAGTCTGTACAGGCTGAAAACAATGCTCCTGCAAGTAGGAGGTCATAATTTTCCTTAACCTCTTCCTTCACTTTCAGTAGGTATGTTCTTGCCCCGTTTGAAACTCCAACCTCTCGTATAATAAGGTCTTTATCCAGAAGTTTTTTTATGATTCTGGAGCATTTTCTACTATCGATATCCAGCTCTTTCCAGATAACATTCTGGAAAACGCCTTCTTTATGTCTTTTTATTATATTATAGGCTTCTTCTTCAAGATCCATGATTCCACACTAATAAGATTCCTTATGAAGTTTTACTCTTCTACAGGAGTGATCAGTATGATGTTATTACCCCTAAGCACTACTGAACCAAGAGAACGGACTTTTTCTCCTTTTACGATTTCCATGGTGTCCACAAGATGAAGGTTCATGTAGTCATCTACACTTTTAAGAGTGCCTTCAAGCAGATTAAGGTCGCCTTTCATTTCTACCTGGATCCTTGATCCAACGATTTTCTGAACTTTTTTATTTGGGAACAAATTTAAACCCTCGCTGATTTATTCTCAATTTTCCCCGTACTCCCGGGTTTGTGTTTTTACATCCCAAGCCGGTGTGGGGCAAGCCGCATCAGGGCCACATTCACACATGCAGTCCACCTGTTGCCTGTATCAGTCGCTTCCTACCAGTAACCGAGAAATCCTTATATATTGTCACTCCACCGGCTGTTAAGAAAACTGAAAATTACATACCCTTTACAGAGATATATAACCATCGATCTTCAGAGCTCTCAAAACCGTCCGAGATCAAATAGCTCCTTCAAGAAGCTATAATTCAGCGTTTCGGTTTATCTGGCTTGCAGGACATTTTATCCGAATAAGATTGTTTTTTGGTTGATCAAAACCGTTGCGCCGGTTTATCACGCCGTTTACCGGTTTTGATCAAACTTTTCTTAAAAGTTTGCGATCAAGCCTTTTTCAAAAAGCTTGTGAGTTTTACAGGAAACTTATTCGAACGGGATGTAGGGGTAGGATTGTCAGATATAACCCTGAATATCCGTACTTTCGTCAACAGATTTTGCAGGTTCCTTTCTTGGTCTCGGGATTGCTCTTGCAATGGGCCCGAAAACAGACTCATATTCATTTATATGTTGGGTCAGCCAGCGGGAAAGCTCAAGCGCAGCAACCGGAGAAAGTATTACTTCGGTTTCTACACACCTCTGGATAACCCTTGACTCTGAGGCTTCCCCGAACATCTTTGGGGTATCGTTGTAAAAACCTATCCTGAAATCATATGGGCTGTGCCCACCTGCAGCTCCGATAGCGTATATCTGCCTGAAGTTTTCAGGCTTCACAAATTCGATTGTAATGCCTTTTTTAACCTTTTTAGGAACTGCGCTTTCAATATTTTCCCTGGATTCAACATCCTCGGTCATGAAATTACCTCTATTTTTACTCTTAGAGTATCCTGCGATCTATATGATCTCATATACTGATCGGTTCTTGAAAACCGGTCGGTCCTATCATCTAAACAGTACATTCCTACATAAGCAGGAACATTTTAACTCATTATACAATGTTATCTGCAAAAATGTTTTTGATCCTTTAACCCTGGACTTTCTTTTTAAGTTTCTTTGCTTCTTCTGCAACTCCTTTTTTGGAGTGTACCTTTGCTATAAGTTCTACGGCATCAAGATTGCGGACCGCGTTGTCCAAGTATCCGAAAACATCGCCCTGGTATGCAGAGATCCCATACTTATCTTCAAGCTTCTTTACAATCTGTACAGGGTCAAGTGCTTCTGTGCGCAGTTTGATAATTTTTTCCGAAAACTTCTGTTCTGCACAGCCGCAGTAAGGTGAATCTTTACATGCGCAGGTTAAAAAGTCTGAAGCAAAATTCAACATAAGTGCCTGGATTTTCGCATCAAGCTGGGAAAGAGATTCTCCGTCAAAAATTATATCAAGAGTCGCCCCCTGAAAAACTCTTGAAGGCATATTCACATGCAGGGAACTTCCTATCTGGTTTGCGTACTTGAAATATGCTGCATCGAAAAACTCCAGGTTTGTTGCGATTTTCAGGGGTTCGTTTTCTTCTAGCACTGCATCCCGAATCAGAAAAGCTTTCGATACCTGAAGGAAATGTGCTGCAATGATTTTTCCAAAACGCGTAAGCGTTATTCGGTTGCCTTTTCTTTCCACAAAGCGATAGCTTTGGAGACGCAAAATTAGTTTGTCAAGGTCGTAACTTCCGAACATCAGGTTATGGATCATCCTGAGATCCTGTACTGAGGAGGTAACTGCAACCGAGGCAAGCATTTCCTCAAGCTGTTCGGCTTCTCCATATTGTACGCCTGCTGAGAGCATTTCTCCCTGGAGCAATTTAATTGCAACTTCTTCTTCGGTATCAGACTGGGAGCCTGAATATGATTTTCCAGGTACGGGCATAAGCACGACAACACCTCTATCATGATAATCAGGTCTACCTGCCCTCCCGCTCATCTGCAGAAAGTCCTGGACTGAAATCCAGTCTATTCCCATTGCAAGGGATTCAAAGATCACCTGGGAAGCCGGAAAATCCACACCTGCTGCGAGAGCAGCCGTGGTCACGATCACTGGGAGCTCTCCTTTTGCAAAGCGAGTCTCAATCTTCTTCCTCTCATACTGGGAAAGCCCGGCGTGATAAGGGGCTGCCTGAATCGAAAGAGCTCCTGCAAGCTTGTGGCAGTTTCGACGGGAATTTGTAAAGACAATAGTCTGTCCCCTATGGTTTTTGGAAGAAAACATTGCGTACTCTTCTTTTGCAAGTTGGGAAATCAGTTTTGCCTTTTCGTTTTCCTGGCAGAAAAGGAGATGCCTGTCAATAGGAACCGGCCTGTGCTCATAAAGAACAAGCTGAGCCCCAAGTTTCTTTGCATAGCCTGCAGGATTTGCGACGGTTGCGGAAAGGTAGATAAATTGAGCTTCGGGTGCCACATACCTCAGCCTCCCAATCAGCCCATCCAGCCTGTGACCTCTTTCCTGGTCTTCGAGGGTATGGACTTCGTCCACAACTACAGTTCCGATCTTGCCCAGAAAATCGGCATTTCCCGACCGAAGCATATGGTCTATGCCCTCGTAAGTCCCTACAATTATATCTGCACCCGGGCTGGTTTGCATTTTCACGCGCTGAGAGGTCTTTATGAGAATTGCACCAATCTTTATGGAAGTGGTAAGCCCGAGTTTTGAATAGCGCTCTTTGAACTGGTCGTATTTCTGATTTGCAAGTGCGACCAGGGGGACAAGATAGAGCATTTTTCCTTTTTTGTTGAGCAGGTTTTGGATTCCTGCCATCTCCCCTATTAGGGTCTTTCCGGTTGCTGTCGCCGAGATTACAAACTGGTTTTTTCCTTCTAGAAGCCCGGCTTCTACCGATAATGCCTGAACAGGCAGAAGGGTCTCGGATTTCTCAAGCAGCATTTCCTTAAATTTCTTTTGAAGGGGTAGGCTCTTTACCCTGACTGTAGCACTGGCAGGATTTGTTCTTATAGTATCGTAGCGTGTGAACTCAGGGTCCAGTCTTTCAGGGCTCAACATTCTGATAGTCCTATCCAGGTCTCTGGTTTTCGAAAGCACCTGCTCCAAGAAATCTATGGATTTCTCTCCATACTGCACACCAGCCGAACGGACTGCACGCAAAAGTTCTTCTTTTGCACAGTCCAGGCAAATGAGTTCATTGTTGTATTTGATGGATTTACTGTTTACAAAGTTGAAACGTCTATTTATCCAGCAGTGTTTGCAAATTTTGACTTTGTCCGCACTAAGCTGAAATCCCTTGAGCATTTCTAGAAAAGCAGCCTCATTTGCAGGGTCTCCTCCTTCTGCAAGCATTATCCGGTTTGCACTGCGTAAGAGCTCTATAAATTGCTGGGGAGGAATGAATTCTTCTTTTTTCTTGCCGGTGAGAAGCCTTATTTTAAGAGGGCGTGGCCCTTTGTAACTATCCTTTATATGGAGCTCGGCCATATAAATCGGCTGTTTCATCCGGTCCTTTATAGCCATAACTCTTATCTTCGATTTTTCAGCGTAGCCTAGGACCCAGAGCATGATTGTTTATCCTGATATATGAATGGTATAAGTAAGCTTCCTCTCTAAATCTGTAAATTCTCTTCAAAGTTAAACTTCGAGGTTTGAAAAATCAATATTCTGCTTTCTTCTTAACTTCCAGCAGCATAATTTGCGTTTACAGGTAAAAGCCTATTCAAATATTATTTACATTTTTCATTTACACTTTCAGCTTTATTCGAAGCGTGCTATTTATTTACTCTTCCTTAGCACACCTTCCGGATTTCTACCTTTTCATCTCATTTGCAACCTCACTTTATAGGTATCTATTATATAAATATTTTATCACTTATTTATTATATAAATAAAATTGGGGGGGAGTTTCCTTGAATATCGATAATATTGATGCGCTAGTTAAGAAATTGGTTTAAGAAATTAGTTGGAGGAAGATATAAAGGAAGTATTTTAATAGATTATTTTGGAGAGTAATTAGAGAAACTATACATCGAAAATACTAGAGTAAAAACTCTTTATATAGAAGCCGCTTCCCTACTACTTCTTAAAGTACTGCTTTATAAACAGGCTCCTTCCTTTGCAAATCTGCACCTGCAGTTTCGAGTTTTAGGAATGTTTCCTACCGTGTCCGAAATAATCTCAAAAATTGCATCCTGAGCTTTTCCTACGACCTCAGTGACTTCGTCAGCTGTCAGTTTCTGTGTGGTCATTCCACAGGCCTGATTTGTGACAATGGCAAGAGAAGCGTAACAAAGGCTGAGTTCTTTTGCAAGAGTTACTTCAGGCACGCCGGTCATGCCCACAATATCTGCAAACTGGCTCATCATGC
The DNA here is from genome assembly GCA_024280975.1 of Methanosarcina sp. Classification (GTDB taxonomy): domain Archaea; phylum Halobacteriota; class Methanosarcinia; order Methanosarcinales; family Methanosarcinaceae; genus Methanosarcina. Next base: position 3,922 of record JAMXLQ010000246.1, on the reverse strand, counting down.
GGATTTCGGCTCTGGTCTCAAAACGTGGGCCTTCCGTGCAAGCGTAAATTCCTTCTGTATACGGAAGCCCCTGTTTTTCCAGAGCATCTCTAAGGGCTGTCCTGATCTCTGGACAGTAAGGCTCAGAGACGTCGACATGTACCGTCCTGTCATCATAAAAAGTAGAAGGCCTGTTTCGGGTAAAATCTATAAAATCATCAAGTACTACAAAGCTGCCCACAGGATGCCCTCTCATTGATCCTACGGAGTTTGTGGAGATTACGCGTTTCGCCCCGATGGAATGTACAGCCCATATATTGGCCCTGTAATTAATCCTGTGAGGTGGAATATGATTTTCTCCGGCATGCCTGGGGATTACAGCAACTCTCCTACCTTTTATAGCAATAAGGTAGGCGGTAACTTCTCCATAAGGAGTATTTACTAACTGGCTTTCAAATTCTTGGTACGAATTAAAACCGACGCCTCCGAGCACTGCAATTTCAACGTTTTCAGATACTTTTTCCATTTTATTATCTTCCTGGAGGTTTATACTGTTGCCCCTATTTTCGATTTCTTCCTGCCTTATTGGCTTCAAATGCTCTGGCAGGTCTCCCGCAGTCAGACGAGCTTTTTCCTCTTTCTACTCTTTTCTCTATCTTCTTTTTCGGAAACTTGGTTTGATATGCTGTATTTTATGCCTGCAAGGGCAATAAGAATGGCAATTGTGACCGAATATACAAAGTACTGAAGGGCAAGGGCTGCATTATTTGTAATTCCTTCCGAAAGGGAAGCCGTCGCTAAAATGTATGTACTTGCGCCCCAGAAAAGCAATCCGGTTGCGATCACAAACAGAGAAATAGCGACATTTTTGTAAATGGATTTATTTTCCATCCTGAGATCAAAGATTTTTCCAAGATCAGCAAGCAGCAGGGCTCCTGCATACCACCAGACTGAAGCATTGATGAATACTGAGACAAGCGTAAGGATTCCTTGGTACCATACTCCTTCTGCTGAATAAAGCTTCCAAACTTCCGTAGCTCCGTACACAGTTGCTACAAGGCTTATAAGCAGGGCAGCCGTGTAGCTGATAAAAACCATTTTCTGTTCCAGAAAAGCATCCCATAGTCTTTCTTTTTCAAGGGCGACAAGATCGTCCAGCCCAAAGCCTCTATACAACATATAAAGCCCTACAGCTGCAAGAATTCCCACAACTGCACCTTCGGGATAGCTGGCAAGCAGGAATATCGCATAAATGAGAAAAGCAAGCCCTAAAGGCACGAAGAAAGTCTGGGAGATTTTCGGATCGCTAAAGACGTGCTTCAAAATATAATAGGTACTTTCCAGATTTTCACTCTGCATTACTACAATTCTTTTCACGGAGTCAATTTTCATGCGGGATTGGACAATAGGAACAAGCGTTTCGTCTTCTGCCCCATCCGAGACAAAGATAGCCCTCTGCACATCATTCGTATTGAGGAAAATTTCAAGCTCCTCGGCTATTTTCTGGTCTGAAATAATTCCAACGTTTTTATCTCCTGCAAAAGAAACGATCTCAGAATCGACTCCTTTTGCCCGCAACTCATCGAGAATCTTGATTCCACCGAAAATAGTATTGGTATCAGAGTCCTCAGGATCTGCGATCCCAAGTGCGACGGCAGCCTGAACATTTGCCTCCCGTCCCACTATTGGGGTTTCGAGTTTTGCTTTTTCGCCCAGATCGTTATCTCTGTCTATGCATATAACTAAAGTCTGCATATCTCCTCTATAGCCTTCAATGGCTTACTTTATTGCAGAAAACTGATTTTCCTGAATACGGTATTCTAACCGGATCTTATATTTTTCCTGCTGGAGTTTTTTCATAAACTCTTTTAATCAGTTAAGTTGCCTTACTTTTTACAACCATATTATTTTAATTTATACTTTATAAGCTTGTAGCGTAATGAATTTCATTTTTAAGCGCAACAAAAATATTTTCAAAATCGGCTTTGACACTTAAGGGTTTTATCTTGTGCGGTCTGAAAACGGGGAGACTTAATCTCAAACCTGGTGTCTTTTCTATACTTTGAACATATCAGTTTTTATAAACTTATAATGTTTCTTACCCTTCTCTGAGATAGTATTATAAGGGATTTAATTCTGAACTTTTAAGGATAATTTTATAATTCCGAAAGTCCATATGTAAATGTCTAAAAAAATAGACACACTTGCAAAGAGAAATTAATTATCTTTAATAAATCGAAACAGGGTTTATATGGCGCAAACATCGGAAAGCGAAAGTAAAGGAGCTGAAACTGGAAAAAAGAGTTCCAGAATACAGGAAAAAGTTGGAAAACTTGGAAATGAAATTGATACTCTTGCAAAGAAAACAGGAGATGAAGCATCAAAGCTTGCAAAGAATATAAATTCAGAAATAAAATCGCTATCGGGAGAAATAAAGTCAATTGATGTAAAGGATGAGGTAAAAAGTATCACTGCCAGGGTTGAAAAACTAGTTGATGCAACAGGTGATAGTGCAAAGAAACTTGCCTCAGAAATTAAGACCGATGTAAAGAAACTGGTGGACAAGATCGAAAGCCCAATCTCAAAGAAAAAATGAAAGCGACAAAATGACGATGGAAAAGTAGAATCTTTCAGATGAGAAGGTAAATATCTCCTTCTAAACCTTCTCTTTTAGTTATCTGCTCTGCTTCCTAATAATGCACGTTTATAAAACTGGTTCGGTCAGATTTGGATACTTTTACAATTAAGTTTTCTCACATAATCCTCGTAATCTGCCGGTTTTCTTCCAGATTTAACACCTTACAAGCGAGTTGCCCGCAAGATTCTAGGTATGTCCCGAAGAGACAGTATATATGAAAAATATTGTGAAAAATAGAATTTGCAACAAATATATTATTTTCCGGCAAAATATTGACGTCGTTTAGATTGATTTGAGCTAAGACTCAATTTCGGGAATTGGAGTTTAAGTTATTCTTTTTGGCTTAGAGAATTAGTTCTATTATTCAGCACTGTTTGCGTATAAAATAACTAGAGGGATAGAATGCAAGCATACTGTGGTTTTTTCAGAAGGCTCATAGCCTCGATAATTGATATTTTCGTAATTATTCTGCTTTTTGTGTTTATCCAGTTAATCACAGAAACCCTGGATGAAATCTTTTTCTGCATTCTGTTCTTTCTGACTATGTGGATTTATTTTGCCTCCCAAGAGAGTTCTACTTTGAAGGGGACGGTGGGCAAGCAGGCTTTGAATCTCATTGTTACTGACCTTAATGGAAATCAGATTTCCTTTAAGCAGGCAACAAAACGTTTTATTATAAAAATTCTTGCTGCAATTCCCCTTTTTATGGGTTTTTTATCAATCTTTTTTACTTCAAAAAAGCAGGCCTTTCATGATATCCTTGCAAAAACTGTAGTGTTTATTCATGAAGACTAATCTTAATCTAATTCTTTCTCCTTATTCCTTTCTTAACTTAATTTTTTCCTTATTCCTTTCTTAACTTAATTTTTTTCCTTATTCCTTTTCTTCTCTTATCTTTTAGTCTTACTTTAAGCTCAGAATATATATTTTTATTATGATTACTTTCTTTTATTATGATATCTTTATGATTAATGGGAAGTCATTTGCCGCCAGAGCAATAAGGGAAGTTTATTATGCCTATTTCTTTCAATCAACGCAATTCTATTCAGAATAATTCGGTAAGCTTTAAGAAATCTCTTTCAAGCAGTTCATTTGATATCCATTTTTCTTCTGAGCCCACAGAAGAAATAAAGCTCTTTCTAGATATGGATGGAGTTCTTACAGATTTCACAGCTGCCTGCGAAAAGCTCGGTGGCAATATGATGCTCTGGTACAGCAGCGATAGAGAACTCTTCTGGAAGAGGATTACATCTGCAGGAATCGAGTTTTGGTCTGAGATGTCTTGGATGCCCGGAGGAAGAGAAC
>JAMXLQ010000245.1 GCA_024280975.1 Methanosarcina sp. | reverse complement strand
TCCAGCCCTGCGGCATAATCTCTGATAGCTTCAGCAGCAGCTTTTGCAATCCTGCCTGCACCCCGGATCTCCATTGTCCGGATCTTTTCTGCGGTTTCCTGAACTTTTTGCATGGTATAAGGGATGGTGAGGGTGCAATTTATAACTATCTTCCGGCTGTTCCGGAAACTTCCCTAGAAAAAAATTCATATTTCGGTAATTTTGTCCGAGATTTTCCTGTAGTAAGCAAAAAGATCTTCTCCCCACTGAATAGCCTCAGGGTCAAAGCACAGAAGATCTTCTTTATGATCGTAGGTGCCATCAGAAAAAGGCAGGGTAAGAGAAAGGAACCTGTCAGTAACTGCATAAGCAAGTTCTATTTTCTGGCTACAAACGTAGAAACTGGCATTCTCGAATTTAAGAAACTCATTTAATTCGGCTTTGTACTCTTCTTTTATTCTTTCGTAAATAGGGGGAGTCACAAGAAGAGAAACGTCAACTCCATTTTTTGCAAAAGTAAGGAAAAGAGATGGATAAAGTGGATGAAAAATCGAGGCAATACCACTTATTTTTTTTGATTTCATAAGGTTTTCAACAAATTCTCTGTGAGGTTCAAAGAGGCGCGTCCTGTCAGGAGGTTCGGAAAATGTGCAGTTAGCCAGCTCTCCGATCCTTTTCCGCAAAGGCTCGGGTATGGACTCAACGGCGTGATTTCCCCAGTATCCATAGTTAGTTTCGAAAAGGTTTAAAACATTAATTATTGGCTGCATTCTGTCAGCTACGGCTATCCCGAGAGGAGACAGGATGTAAATATCACCTGTTTTTAAAATCAGCGAGTTTTCCCTCAGCTTTTTAAGTTGAGGAAGAATTGCCACCAGCCCTACATTCAAGTTTTTTTTAATATCTGAAATAGATTTTGGCCCATCCCTCAAAAATAAGATAAGATCTTTCCTTCTTTCGGAGAGGAAAATCAATTCGAGAAGTGGGCTGTTCATATTTTTTCTATGTATGCATCTAATTAATAAATATCTTCCTAATTTTGTAACTTATTTATCCTGAAAGCTTTAACTATTAACAAAAATTTCATAGAAGATTAGATGAATATATAGATATCGTAAAAGTTATAAGTTTCTCATATAAGGTTAAATTTTAAGGAAGTGGCAAAAAACTGTGAATTTGCAGGTAGGCTATTCAGTCTAACAAACTGAATTTTGAGGCTGCTAAATAATTTAATGAGAGGCAAATTTCAAAGTCGTATATGTTATATACCTCTATAACATAAAAAGAAAGTCAACGATTAAGAGTTAAGGGGTTTTTCTCTTGATCGTAGGGGTTGAATCACGCGATTGGGAGCCAATCAGAGGTGGCACAAGGCTCCCAATTATAATGGTTATTTTTGAGAAATTTTGCGTATACTAGGATTTTAATATTAAGACTTTTTTATATAATATAGGCCAAGATGAATGATTTTCTATCTATAACATATAAAGTTAGCCAAATTAGGTTCATAAGTCTTAATTAAATAACATCAAGTCTAGTATACGTTTTTTCAGCAACAAGTAGGTAAATAGAAGTTCTTAATTGAAATTGGATCAGAATTAATGAATTAGGATTCAATCAAAATTCTTAAACTAAGGTTGGGTCTAAACTCTTAAACTAGGGCTTACCCTTTTTATAGATTCAACAGGAAATTGAAAAAGTTGGATAGAAATATGAACTTTTCGATTTCTTCCGATTTTTTAAAATCTCAAAAGCAAGTCTGCTATTAATACACAAGAAAGATTTTGTAACATCAATCGAATAAAAAACGTATAAATAGTATTTAGAGAATATGAAACCATTTCGTCAAAGTTAATCGTTTCTAACACGAAATTCTAACGTGAAAATTAATAGGATAAAATCCAAAAAATCAGGAGTCAAAAACTTGGATTTCGATACTGCAGTACAGTTTCATGGACATGTCTGCCCCGGACTTTCCATTGGCTACAGAGTAGCAGCACTTGCCGCAAACTATTTCAAAGACCGCAGCAAAGATGAAGAACTGGTCGCAATTGTAGAAAACCGATCCTGCGCCGTGGATGCAATTCAGGCAATAAACGGCTGCACCTGTGGGAAAGGGAACCTTATTTTCAAAGATCATGGGAAACACGTTTACACATACTTCAAAAGAGGCGAAAATAAAGCCCTGAGGATTTCCCTGAAGCCCGATGCTCTCCCTCAAGACGAAAAGCATACTGCACTCTTCACAAAATTGAGATCAGGCACTGCAAGCTCTGAAGAGGCAAAAGAGTTTCGGGCTTCGCACGCCGCAAAAAGCCAGAGAATTTTGAAAATGCCAGAAGAAGAGCTTTTCTGGGTCAGAGAAGTGGAAATTGAGCCGCCTGAAAAAGCGATAATTTATCCAACTCTTATCTGCAGTAAATGCGGGGAAGGTTTTATGGAACCCCTAGGCAGAGTAAGAAACGGAAAAATAGTTTGCATTCCCTGTTTTGAGGCAAAAGATGAATGAAAACCCCGAAACTCTCAAAACAATTGAAATGGTTCCTATAGGCTACGTTGAAAATGACTACCTTGAGCCAGTATATAATGAAGAGGTGTACAATAAAATCTCAAAGATAGTCCTCAAAGAAGAGTTCATGGACGGGCTTTACAGGATAGAGGACTTTGAAAAACTTTACATCCTCTTTTACTTTAGCAAATCGAAAGGATATGAACTCATCCACCGCCGCCGTTATGACGGCAAGATTTCCGGAGTCTTTGCCAGCCGAAGCCCACACCGCCCTAATGGGATAGGACTAACGGTTGTAGAGCTTTTGAAAGTTGAAGATAAAGTACTCCATGTAAAAGGGCTTGATGCAATAAATGGGACGCCTGTGCTCGATATTAAGCCTTACATAAAAGAAACTGAAGAAGAAAGCTAAGAAATTATTTTTTAAATTTCGCCAGGACTCCAAGATGGTCTTCATGATAGGGCATTAGGTCCTTTGCATTAAGAATCTCGAATCCGGGCTCAAAAGCCTGCTCGAGTTTCTTTACTTCTTCCTTAAAAACCTCTTTAGGGTTTGCTGCAGTATCGATACTTCGCGCTTTGATGGAAAGCAGGAGATTTCCGTCCTTTTTTAAAAACCGGGTAGCGTTCCTTGCAGCTATTTCGGCCTGGTTGGGTTGTGCGACGTCCTGAAAAATAAGATCTACAGGCTCAACTAGATGGGAGTAACTGTCCGGCTTTCCCGCATCGGCCAGAATCGGGTGGATATTTTTCCTTCTTGATGCAAGTCCTATAAGATCTCTCATGCTTCTTGGGGCAAACTCAACAGCATAGACTGCACCTTCCGAGACAATATCAGAGACATGACTGACCGTTGTACCTGAGGCCGCACCAAGATAGAGTACCTTCGAGTCTTTCTTAAGGGGGATATTGAATCTTTTCAGAATCATGGCTCCAAGCTTGCTCCTGCGAGGATCCCACGTTCGATACTCAACCCCTTCAACCGTAATCAGTTTTTCTCCATAAACGGTTTTTCCAAGGTCAAGATTCTTTGTAGCAAGCTGTTTTTTGTCTTTTATAACTTCAAAGATCCCATCCGACAGCTTTTTGACTTCAGGCATTTATTTTCTCCTCTTTTTCTTTGGCTTTGCCCCGCTTTTCGGCTTTTTTTCGGGAGGCCTGAGATTTAAAGTCTTGATCTGCAAAATTTTTGTTTCAAGTTTTTCGATAAGAGAGGGATCTTTTTCCCCTGAATAAAAATCAATACGTGCAGCAAGGGAAAGCTTTGATGCAACGGCTCTGGCTACCTTTCCCCTTACCCACCAGGGAGCAGTATTTATTAGAGGGTGGCTGTAGATGATTCCGTGCTTCGGAGATGGAGCTCGAGCCCGAAGATGCTTGAAAAGAGCCTTGCTGGCCCCTATAACCTGGATGGTACTGGAGGGAAATTCAGCAAGTTTTTCGAGGCTTCCTGCTAGACTTATCAATCTTGCCCCGAGCATTGGGCCCGCAATAAGTTTCAGGTTGGGTGCAACCAGTTCCATGCTGTCTTCAATATAAATCTCGATCTGCCGCCTCCGCTCATAAAGGCTACATACGCTTTCTGCAAAGCCTTTAAGGAGTACTTCATCCGCGGGTTCGAGCTTTGCACCCATCGAATTTCTGGCTTTTGGATAAAGCGGGTCTTCAGAACCGACATTTTCACGGGAACCATATTTTACAATAAAACGTGCAAGGTCTTCTCCGCCTAACCCACTTTCCGGGAAATAACCTCCATACCATTCAAAAAGCCTTTCTGACAGAGAATTAGTCGTTTCATTGAGATCATCCAGGGCTTCTACGGCCTGAATAATTCGCTGGTCAGGAGTCAAAGCGCCTGAGACCTGGACTTTTGCAGCCTCTAGAGTGACTTCGTGTAAAAGAGAGTAATATTCGGCAGGGGATTCTGCAAACCCGGATTCGAGAGCTACAGCTTTGAGATCAAAGCCTTCAGGAGGGAGATTCGACCTGCTTTCCCTTAAAGAAAGAGAATATAGAGCAAGCTCCCGGATGTCTTTTGAAAGAAGTCTAGACTCTAGAATTTCTCCGGCCCTGCTTGTGTCAAGAACCCCAAACCAGGTATTGATTTTCAATCCGGGCCCCCAGAAATATCCGCACCCTGGTTCCTTGCATTTGTGAGCAGGACTTTCCCGCCAATGGACTCGTCAAGCATGCGCTGAGTCTCCTGCTGTAGCCTTTTGCCCTCTGCAATACTTCCGACAATTCCATAAACTACCGGCCCGAAAGAACTGACACCTGAACCGCTTGCTCCATTGTCGCGCATGTAATCCTTGATATCCAGAACAAGCTGCGATTGAAGTTCGACTTCCCTTCTCTTAAAACCTACAGTCTGGATATGGTTAACTGCCCTGCCAAAACTTTCCAGATCTTCCTCGACAAGTGCAGGAAGCATCTGCATGAGGATTACATGGCAAACTTCCTGAACTTCGGGGAGGGGAATTGGGCAAAACTTTTTAAAAAGATCTACTTCTTCCGCATCGTGGGCCCCTTTTCCGTTAGGAATTACAAGGACAATAGGCCAGTCAGGAAAGTTTCTTCTGAAAAGGACAGGGCCAGGAGGCACATGGCTGGCTGAAGAAGGAGAAAATGCACCCTTATCCTTGAACTTATGTCCCCCATCCAGAATAAAACCACCATTTTCAAAAGCGGCAACTCCGATCCCGGATGTGCCACCCCTACCGACGGCAACTGCAAGTTCCCTAATGCTTTTTCCTAATCCATAAATCCTGTTTACAGCTACTGCTGCTGAAAGTGCAGCCTGAGTCCCGGAACCGAGCCCTACATGGTCAGGAAGACTGTTATCAATATGAAGCCTTATTCCTTTTCCTGCCGGAAGGAGAGCCTGTGCAGCTTTTTTCACTCTGCCTGCTAGAAGAGGATCACCGATGACTTCGATAGTATCAGCTTCAGTTGCAGAAATTTCCAGGCTGGGAGATTCCAGAGTGATTCCCGCTCCCCCATCAACCCTGCCTAGCTCTGCATTGAGGTCTATCAGGGTAAGATGCAGTCTGGATGGAGACACTACTTTAATCATGTTTATCTGTATCCTCATTACCTATTCATAAAGCTTAGGAATGAAACTTCCGTTTCCCCCAAAGTTTTTCCTTAATAATCGAATAAGTAAAAGATAAAGTTTTCCCGTTAAACATGAATTTAAGCACTGGGAAAATAAGAGAATATATTCTTACACGGACCTCTATATCCCCCCGGAAATCCATCATTGGATTCATAAATACAGGATTAATGAAAAAACTACAGTGCTTGCACCGGCTATAGGCCAATCCCGCAACCGCATGTATAAACCCACAGAGCATCCCCGTATCTGCCGGATCTGAAAGGCCAAAAGTCATATAAGATTCCAGACGCTTAATTTTGATCCCATTCAGCAAATCGGAAAATAGACGAAAAAGAGGCTTTCTGAGAGCTTTGAATGCATTGAGACCCCATTGGAGCTTTTCTCTAGTTGTCATTCCCGCTTCTTGAGGTTCTTCAGTTTTAAGCTTCTTTTGCCCTCGTATCCTCGCAATTATGCCTGCTTTTTCCTTACTTTCATCTATTTCAGTTCTTTTTTCTTTCTCTTCGTCTACTTTTTTTCTTTTTCTTTTATTCTCGTCTACTTCTATCTTTGTTGCTTTATCCTCGTCTATTTCTATCTTTTTTTCATCTGGCCTTTTTTCTTCATTCTCTCCTCTTCTCCATACTTCATTTTTATCCTGTATCTCTGTAGCGACTCGCACCTTTTCAGTTTTCTCCAGAACGATTTCACTTTGCTCCTTTTTTATTGTTCTATCTTTTTTCAATTCATCTGGTTCTTCAAGAAAACTTTCTTTTTCACTGGGTTCTTCTAATGAAAAAGTATGGGAAAAGAGCAGCCACTTTATGGTAAACATGCCTCTATATTCCTTCTTCTCTTCCAAACTTAAAACATTAAGCTTGAAAGTGAGACCTATTGCTGTAAAAAATATGAATAAAATGAATAGGAAAAACAACAGAAGGAGAGTGATTACCAGCATATTAAACAGGTTAGAGAGAAAAGGATAGCTATAACTATCCTGGAAGTCCGTGTTTTTTAGTCCCGTTCTTGGAAAAATCCTTTAAAAAGGTTTAAATTCCAAAAATTTTAATGGAAACATCCCCTTTCTTCGACCTTGATCTCGTTTCCTTCTACAGTTTCCTTTTCTGGAGCTTCTTTTCCTTTAATTTCTTGTTCTTGTGATTTCTCTTCTTTTTTGTTCTTACCTTTCATGCCTTTAAGCTTGTCCATAATTTCAGGCACAAGATCAGGAATTGAACTGAGGATTGATCCGGCATCGCTTCGTTCAGAGAGCCGGAAGATTCTAGCTTCTTCTTCAGAGAGCATAATGAACGCCACAGGCTCTATCTTCGCGCCTGCACCCCCGCCTCCTCCATATCCGGATTCGGTATCTTTTTTGCCCTCTCCTCCACCTGCTCCGAAACCCAAGGTAATTCTTGAAATTGGAATGATTGTTTTCCCGGAGGCAGTAATAGGTTCTCCAACTACGGTTTTAGTAGTTGCGATTTTCTCAAGTTCACCTGCAATTTCTTTGATCGTGGCTTCTACACCCATTTTATTTCCATCCCCTATTTTGGATATATTTTTGTATAAAGATTATAAAGTTTTTCTATTCTTTTTATTCTTAAATTAATTTAATCAAGTTCTGGAAAGTTAAATTGGGACTAAATCATATTTAAGTAATTGCCTATCAAAAAATTAATTTGGGTCTTCTTTCACGGAAGAAGCTCCAATAATATAGACAAGCTGCTCTTTTCATTGTATAATATGAACTACTATAAAATACCCTAATTTTGTAAAGAAATTTCATAGGACATCGTGTTCTTCAATTATTGAAAATGATGGAAGCATCTGAATATAGAGGCAGAAAATATCCAAGCCGATGCAAATAATCAAAGCACAGGTGGAGATACAAGCAAGGGAAAGTATGAAAGTCCCTATTTAATAAAGTTACAAAATTGCCTGACTACTTACCTATATTATATCAGGTGTTATAGGTAAAAAACAGAATAAGAACTTAGTAAAGGAGAATAAATGGATAAAATCAAGTTTTGAAGTCGATATATAAGTTCTGGGAACTTTTTATTAATTTATTTTTATACAACTTATCCGGTTTTATTACATCTATTTTTTTGATTTTTGATCTAATTATATGTACCAAGATTATAATTAATTACAATTTTATGTTAATTTAAAATCCCTTTTGAAATTAATAAGGATTTAAGTTACAAAATAAAGGCTAGAAGCTACAAATAATAAGATTATTTGCAATTAAGAGTCTTACTCATCATTTTTTCGAAACATAATACATTTATTAACGCTTTATATCAACATATTTATATTGTTTTGTATTCAATTTTAACCTTGTTACTTGGCTTAATTAAAGAATTTTGCTATATGTGTCTAAATTCTTATGATAAGCGTAGTACCCTGCATCCGTGCATTAGTATGGACATACAGTGTAAATATTTGAGGAATTATAATAGGTTTTTTTCACTCAATTTTAAAAATGGACGGAGGAATTAAAATAAAAAAATTAACTGTTTTATTAGCAGCTTTTCTCATATTAGCATTAATATCAGGCATAGGAGCCGCAGCTGAGATAATCGTCAGCCCAGGAAGCTCGATACAAACAGCTGTGAATAACTCGAGTTCAGGTGATGTGATAATTATAAAACCCGGAACCTATATTGAAAATATCAATATAACTAAAAGTAATATTACTATACAATCAGAGTCTGGAAATCCTGCTAATACGATTATTAAAGCTAAAAATTCAGGTGCCAACGTTTTCTTCATACAGGCAAACAACGTAAAAATTAGTGGGCTTCAGATTGTTGGAGCAACCAGATCCGGTTATTCAGGAATCTGTCTGTCTTCATGCAATAACTGCACAATCGAGAACAACAAACTTTTGAACAACTCTTATGGAATCTATGTCCTAAATTCCAAGGGAGATAAACTCTCAGAGAATACAGCTATAAATAATGGACAGTATGGAATTTTACTTGGAACTGCAATATACAACATCCTTTCAGGAAATACAGTTTCGGATAACAAAGCTCAGGGCATTCATATTGGCAACTCTGACAGCAACACACTATCAGGCAATACCATTCGAAACAACATTATTTACGGCCTTTTCGTCTGCCCCAGAAGTGACAAAAACCTAATTTACAACAATTATGTTAATGACACAAACATAAGTATTAGAAACGGGATCGGAAATGCCTATAACATCACAAAAACCTCAGGAACTAATATCATAGGTGGGCCTTATATAGGAGGGAACTTCTGGGGAAAACCTGACGGTACCGGATTTTCCGACACTGCAGTCGATAGAGATGGGGACGGGATTTCCGATTCTCCATATAAAAACATAACAGGCAGTGTATATTCTGATTACCTCCCCTTAGTTGCTAATAAATCTGGAACGGTGGCACCGGTTGCTGCGTTCTCAGCGTCCCCTACAACAGGAAACGCACCTTTGAATGTGACTTTTACTGACAACAGTACAGGATCACCAACAGCGTGGAAATGGAATTTTGGAGATGGAACAAACTCAACAACTAAAAATCCAGTTCATAATTATTCAAAAACAGGAAACTACACAGTAGCACTGACAGTAAGTAACGCCGCTGGTAACAATACCACAACAAAAACAAATTATATAAAAGTCACAGCAGCCACGATAAAACCAATTGCAAACTTCACAAGCAACGTAACGTCAGGAAAAATTCCGTTGAATGTAGCCTTTATGGATAAAAGCACAGGGGCACCAAAAGCTTGGAAATGGGCCTTTGGAGACGGAACAAACTCAACAACCCAGAATCCAACACACAATTATTCAAAAGCAGGAAACTACACAGTAGCGCTCACAGTAAGCAATGCTGCTGGAAATAATACAACAACAAAAACAAATTACATAAAAGTGACAGCAACGACAATAAAACCAGTTGCAAACTTTACCAGTGATGTAACATCAGGAAAAGTACCTTTGAATGTATCCTTTACTGACAAGAGTACAGGTTCACCAACCTCATGGAAATGGACCTTTGGAGATGGAACCAATTCAACAATCCAGAACCCAAAGCACACTTATTCAAAAGCAGGGAATTACACAGTAGCACTGACAGTAAGCAGTGCTGCAAGTAATAACACAACAACAAAAACAAATTACATAAAAGTCACAGCGAACAATTCGCAGAATGCAACAATACCTGTTGTAAGCTTCTGGGGATCACGTACCTCAGGGACTGCTCCTATTACGATTGGCTTTACTGATGCAAGTACAAACACACCTACTGCATGGAACTGGAGTTTTGGAGACGGAACGTATTCAACAGTACAGAATCCAAGACACACTTATTCAAAAGCAGGAAACTATTCAGTGACACTGAGTGCGAGTAACGCAGCCGGAACGGGTACAAAGACGAGAGCAAATTATATAAAAATAACATAAGTAAAAGTTTTAATTCAGTTGAAAAAACTTGTATAACAAGTAATTTAATGCCTGAAGTTCAAATATGAATGACAGGCAACTCTTTTTATTGTATAATATATAGGAACACAAAAAATAAACTGGAAAATATTGAGGAAACTGGCTAAGTTTCAAATAATTAATTCAAAGAATTTCAAAGCTTTTCTGCAAGACTTCCAAAATCTAATCGATTTGAAGCCTGAGACTCCGGCTCTTCTTTTTCAAGATTATTCGGCTTGATGCGCGCAAAAAACTCTTCCATGAGACTTCCCACATCCCTGGGTGCAATATCAATGAACTCTCTCTTTTCTTCAGGCGGGAAATAGTCAAAAACCGAAAATTT
>JAMXLQ010000244.1 GCA_024280975.1 Methanosarcina sp. | reverse complement strand
AATATTTTCATAATCTAGCACGTATATTGCTATCTATGAAAATCATTTTCCCTAAACTTTATCCTGAATTCGGTACCCGCTCCTCTTACAAGCTCAATGCTGCCTTCTATCTGATCTACAAGTATATTTACAAGTTGAAGCCCAAGAGACGAGGTATGCCTGAAATCAATTTTTTTTAAAAGCCCTATTCCGTTATCCGAGACAATAAGCAAAAACTCGGATGTCTTAGGCCTGCCAGTACCTCTATCTTCACTTTTAATTTTGCCGTTCTCTATCTTATGGAGTTTAATCTGGATTTCTCCTTCTCTTCCTGCTGGAAAAGCGTGCTTTAATGAATTGGACACAAGCTCGTTAATAATAATACCTAATGGAATTCCCGTATCCATTCCGAGAAAAACTCTTTCTATATCCATTTTTAAGTGAATATTCTGATTGCCTACTACGTATGACCTGAAAAGTTCATTTGCAAGTTTCTGGAGGTACGCTTTAAAATCAAAAGTTTCAAAATCCCCAATTTCCCCGGTTTTATATAACTCTTCATGAATTAAAGACATTGATATAACCCGGTTCTGACTGTCCTGAAAAGATTCCCTTACTTTCTTGTCACTAAAATGCTCAGCCTGGAGGCTCAGGAGAGACGATATAACCTGCAGGTTGTTTTTAATACGGTGATGGATTTCTTTTTTCCGGATTTCTTCCATATGGAAAAGTGCATCCTCGGCTTTTTTATGCTCTGTTATATCCAGGATAATACCCTGAAGATGAACTTCCCCTTCCTCATTGCGCTGGATAACTGTCCTTTCGTCAACCCAGCGAATCTCCCCGGATTTTGTGAGAATCCGGTATTCAGAGGTATAGTCCGTACAACCGGCATCAACTTTCATCTTAAGTTCATAAATTATTTTTTCCAAGTCTTCGGGATGTACAATATCCCCGTAAAGAATTCTGTTTGAGGTAAAATCCTCCACCTCATAACCCAATCTGGTGATGTTTTCAGAAACAAACTCTGCAGGCCACATGGGCTCATATTTCCAAAGGAACACAATTACAGGACTAGTATTAACAACTCTTTCCAAATCTTCCTTAAGCTGGTTGGAACGCTCAAGTTCTTTTGCATAAGCCAGAAGGGCTTTCTCCACCTGCTTGCGTCCTGCAATCTCCTCGATAAGCCTTTCGTTTGTTTTTATGAGTTCGGAAGTTCTTTCTTTAACAAGCTCCTCTAGTTTTTCCTTGTACTGGCGCAGTTCTTCTTCAGCACGTCTGCGCTCTATCACTTCTGAAATGAGAAAAGCTACTGAGTTAAGGAAATAGGTATCATCTGCAGTAAATTTTCTCGGCTTTTTTGAGTACGCGCTCAATACCCCAAAGGGATTTTCCGTCTTGCCTATAACAACACTTATCCCGCTGGAAACATCATGTTCTTTCAGAAAGGTCGAGGCACTGAGACGTTTTTCCTTTTTGAAATCTCGTACAATTACTGGAACTTTTGAATATAAGGTGTACCCTGCCTGAAATCCTTTGCTTCCGTTGTCAATAGCTTTTCCCACAAAACCTGGCTTCCATCCTGCTCCAGCCCTGAGCAAAAAATGTCCGCCAAGAAGTTCAAGTATTATACTGTATTCGACACCAAGAGCCTTTGAAACCAGTTTTACACTTTCGTCCATGAAAGCCTGCAGACTTTCGCACCTGAGAGCCATTCTTCCAATTTGGTTAAGTGAATCATGCTGTTTTTCTTTGATTTGAAGTTTTTCTTTCAGTTTTCTATAGTCAGTAACGTCAAATCCATAAATATTTACCTGTTCTTCTCCTTCGAGAGGGTGAAAAGAGACGAGATAAACTCTTTTTCCGACCTTGATTTCTTTTTTTTCGGGATTATTTAGGGAAATCACTCTCTTTGAAAAATTTCCAATGGATGAAGGTACTTTCTCTCCTACACTTATTCCCCATTCTTGAAGGAAGAGTTCACCTGCCTTATTTGAATAGATAACCCTTCCGTCCCCTCTGATTCTCAATACAGGGTTGGGGTTCTCAGAAACAAATGTTTCCACTTTTATTCTCCTCTGTTATCTGTCTTCAAGCTGTACCAATTTTAAAACTGCACATTCCAGAGATAAGACTTAAAAGATCGAGAATGCCTGGATTTCTAAACCCCTAAACTCCGAAGCCAGACATTGTCCTAGTTATCAATCAGGCAAATTAAAACTGTAGCTCCTGTTTGTCCCTTTTCTCTGATTCCATAGATATATCTTTGGTTTGCATTCCTTTTTATTGTATACTATCTTGATTTTTATCTTATCTTGCTATTTATTTAGTCAGATATTTCTTTTTGTTTTGACTTACTTATATTTGATCTTAATTTTCATCTATCTCAGTTTTTATTGCTTCTAAAGTATTTAATCTCTGACATAACTCAGCTCTGAAGTCTTAAAGTTTTGAAGCCGCAGTCCTTTAAAATAAGTATATACTATTACTTTAATATCTAGAAAATGTTCTTCCTACATAGAATATTAGGAAAATCTATATATATTTGGCGGACGAGTATAGTATGTCGAGGAAAAGAGCAATAGGACTTAAGATTGAAGATAAACTAAATACAATTAAGAAGAGGTGATAAAAAATGGAAAAACTCAGGAATTTGATTCTCGAAAACGTAGCAATATTCAATGAGGCGTTCCCGAACAGATTCTGCCATAGTCCGGATGTTATCTCCGCAATTTCGCACGACTATAAGTTCACTTATGGACAGGTTGAAAACGAGATTGAGAAGATGGTCCACGAAGGAGTTCTTGACGCAGAGCTCTCGGACTGGTACGAAATAAAGCTCTTATAAGAAGCTTGCTGCTTTTCGAGCAAAATCGAAAAAAACAGAAATCACAAAACACTGCACGACGACATAAAGGACTAACTGAGAAATAATAAATTGGACTGAGTATCTAAGAATTTAACTGGATATTTAGCCGCTTAGTTAAGTATTTGCACACCACATCAGGTGTTCAAATCGGATAAAGAAGTAACATACAGCGAAAACTTCCATACAGATATAAACTCATTCGAGGTTTCGCAGGTAGCTAGATTCTTTTTCCCAAAAACCTTTTTTAATCTT
>JAMXLQ010000243.1 GCA_024280975.1 Methanosarcina sp. | reverse complement strand
CATTTGCAATCAGGTCATATCCCTTGGATATGTCCATAAGCTCGTAAAGAGTGACTTCCTGCGCCTTGAGTTCAGCTGTTGATTCAGGATTTCCAAGACTGAATTCATCCACATTGTTAACCCTGACACCTGCCACTTCGAAAGCCCTGTAGAATTCGACAGCATCCTCACAGTCCGTTGCCTGAACAAAAGCATGTGCATGCGCAGCAAGGGCTTCGAATTCGTCCGGTGAGAGTTTACAAGGGGTTTTTCCGCATGAATTAAAGAGTTCTCCTGCAGCCATTGAAAGTGGAATGAGTAATAGAAAAGCGCCGAAATGAGTATTTCCTCCTTTCTGCCAGGCAGAGCTTTCGCAAACTGCACTTCTGATTAGTGCTCCGATCCCATTCCTGCTTTTTGCAGCTAGCTCGAAGACAGGGTAAACGCTTACTGAAGAAGCTACAAAATGCTCAAAACAGGTATCAGGATAGTTGTGCTCCCTATCCACATTTCCTGGCTTTGGAGAGGCCGAGACTTCAAGCAGCATAGCAAGCTGGGCATAGCGGGCAATAAGACTTGATATCTGAGGGTTTTCTGCCCATTCAAGCCCTGGGCAGGTGAAACCAGTGTTAATAGGATTCATTTACCGGAATTCTGGCATGATCCAGTACGTATTTTGCCAGTTGTTGTTTAAGTTTCATATACTCTACGTCAGAGAGGCCGATTGTGTTTAATACGCCATCCCTGATCCAGCAGGGTTTGGTGATTTTACAACACCACACAAGGCTTCCGAAGCACGTGTCCCCTCCGTATTCCAGCATTGTGCCTTTCGCAAAATCAAGCTTTGTCCTGGCAAACTCTTCTGCTGTATATCCCAATTTTCGGAACTTTTCATGTACAGGACAGGGTTTTACAGGCAGGCAGCAGAAAGCCAGCCCCCTAAAGTCACCGTCACTGCAAACGTGTTTGGGAGCGTTATACCAGCCTATTGACTGCTGGTAAGAGGTAACATTTTCTACCAGTTCCTGTATAAGCCCGGAGTTCTCAAGGACTCCCCTGGCAACCGAGACCATATCGGCTCCTCGTGAAAACATCTCCTTTGCAGCCTCAAAATCCTTAACAGAATTATTTCCTATCAGGAATAGCCTTGTGGCGTCTCTATAGCTAACGATTGCATCAAGATCTGCACCAAAGCCTTCCATTACGGCATCAACGTGTATGATATCCGCACCCGACTTATCAATAAGCCTTGCAAGCTCGATATCATCGATAACGTTTGCCCTTACTTTAACTGAAAGCACAACTCCAGTTTCTTTTATTGCTCGAATCCACGCCGAGAGCCTTGGAAGATCATGGAGAAGAGCTTCTCCTATTCCAGCTTCGAGCATTTCGGGCTGTCTGCAGTGAGCGTTTAACTCAAGAATTGCTCCCTCTTCTTTGACAACTTTTGCAGCTTCAATGAGGGGTTCAAGCGTAGTACTCCTGACATTTACCGCAACGGCACTCCCGGACATTACTGCCCGGATTTCCTTTTTTATAAGCTCTATAGGCTCATCGGAAATGAACTCTTTTCTACCCCGGGCTACGAGATCTGAAGCAACAGCTATTGAAGCCTTATCCAAATTGAAGGCTCCAAGAACTACCAGCCCGGCACTGTTTGCATACTGGTTGGCAAATGCACTATCGACAATTCCTGCCATGGGCGCCAGTGCAATAGGGTTTTTAAAACGGACATATCCAATATGCAAATCGAACAGACAATCACTCATGTTTTACCTCTTGAAAAATAAGCCTGCAAACTGACATGAATTATAGCTACTGCCCGATATTAAAGTACCGATAATTTTTTTTCGGACAAGCCTTGGAGATGGGAAAAGTCCATCCATAACTTACGAATTATAATGCATATATATTAATATTTGGACGCACATCAAACACACAAAATTTATATAAACTATAAGGAACGGGTATACCTGTAATCGCTCCCAAGAAGAAAATAGAACTAGAATAACATAAAATAAAAATGCTTACACTGTACCTATAGAAAACATTTTTCCAACCTTTTCATATATGGCCTTCCAAAAAATATATATAATTAGAAAAATATGAAGAGGTTATCAACAGGTAATATGCGAGAGAGGCTGGACGGCTGACGGGCCTTCAGGTCTGAGGAAAGTCTCCCCACCGCTCCGGATACACGAACATCTGTAAATGATGTCGGGCGAGAGCCCGGGCCCTGGCACAGAAACGAGAACCATACCCTGAAAATGCGATGATGCAGACGCTGAGGTCTCAGGGAGAATGGATGAAACGGCGAATCCTCGTGGGTGCAAGTTGGAAATCGGGAAGAAAGATTCCGGAATCTCCCGGTTGTTTTTGGAAACGCATAGCCGAATGCCGTCACTGCGAGAGTCTTCAGGGACCATTTTCTCCACTGGTGAGTGGCAGAAAATCTTTGCAGGAACAGAAGGGAGCTTACGTGCCTCACTCGCATAAACTTGCTTTACCCTAATTCTACTCTCATTTTTTAACTTTCTTAGTATGCCTTTATTCTTCTTAACATTTTTTCCACTTTTATTTCGATTTAATCCTTTTTTCCGTAAATTCCTTTCTTATTTTTCATTTTTTTCTATTTTCTCTTCCTTGCTTTCCTTCATTTTTAGATCGATTCTTATCGACTTCTTCTAGTGTAAGAGACTTTATTCTGGAGACAGATTCATTAAGGCAGAAATTCAAAAGTAACCAGCGGATATAGTCCTTATAATTCCTGTTAGCTACCGCCTCATCCAAATATTTATCTAGAATTTCACTGTTGCTAACAGCTAGTTTGAAAGAAGTCTCAGGAAAACGATGCATTATCTTCTCCAGTTTAAGAGAACCGGTAAGGTAATTCCCAAATTCCCGCCTGCAGCTGGACTCGTAGGCTTTAAGGCTACTTAATTTCTGACTGTACATAACAAGATCAGCGACAGCCTCTGAAGCAAGCTGCCCTGACCGGATAGCATACGAAATACCTTCTCCCGTAAAAGCGTCTACAAATCCGGCAGCATCCCCGCTCAGAAGCAGCCTTGAATTAAGGATTTTTCTTTTTATCCCACCTATGGGGATAATATGGGAACGAACCGGAAAGTCACCTGACAAGCCATTTTCCTGTAGAAAATCTAGCAGTACTTTTTTCGGGTG
>JAMXLQ010000242.1 GCA_024280975.1 Methanosarcina sp. | reverse complement strand
ACGTACATAATGTAAGCATGACAAGATCTGCAATAGCTATACTCCTAACTTTACTTGTGATCTTGATTATGGCCATAGCTATGGCATGGCTATTTGCTTTATCAGGATCACTTCCTCTCCGGGCTCTTTTTTAATGGGGTTATCCTTTTATAGGAAAAACTCCTTTTATTTTTAGAAAACATCCTTCTTAAAAACTTTACAATATTATCGCCTCAAACTAAATATTTATATATTAGAAATTACTTTAATTGAATCTACACGACCAATACGTGATCAAGAATGCCAAGATGGCGGAGCGGCTACGCAATCGCCTGCAGAGCGATTCCATTCCGGTTCGAATCCGGATCTTGGCTTCTTCCTTAAATAATCTATTAGTCTAAAATTATATTCTATAGTACTTCAAACAAATTTGTGTAATGCCAAGATGGCGGAGCGGCTACGCAATCGCCTGCAGAGCGATTCCATTCCGGTTCGAATCCGGATCTTGGCTTCTTTTTAAAATTCTTCTATCTTTTACAGTTTTCTCGGTGCTATCCGTGAAGTTAGAGATTCTTTTAAAATTTCCACTGTGTTTATCTATTTTTAATATTTTGATTTTCTTAACTTCCAAGGCTTCTGTTTTTATATTAGAGAATACTAGTTCTGGAGCATGGACATCGACGAACTTATGAGGAGGCTTTTTGAACTTTATCCTGAAGGTTATACCGATGGCTTTAGTGATCCTTTTTTTGTGTTAATTTCTACTGTGATGTCCCACAGAACCCGGGATGATGTAACCTATCCTGCAGCAAGGAAGCTTTTTGAAAGATTTTCAACGCCTGAAGAAATGGTGAGAGCTGATGTTAACGAGATTGAAACTCTTATCGCAGATGTAGGTTTTTACAGGGTCAAAGCAGGGCGAATAAAGGAAATTTCTAGAATTCTTCTGGAAAAACACGATGGTAGAGTTCCTGATGATATGGATACTCTTCTCGAATTTCCTGGAGTCGGCAGGAAGACTGCTAACTGCGTGCTTGCCCATGCCTTTCTTAAGGATGCCCTTGCAGTGGACACTCACGTTCACAGGATTTCTAACAGGCTTGGTCTGATAGAGACGAAAGTTCCTGAGGAAACTGAAACTGAATTAAAAAAGATCTTTCCACGAAGATACTGGAGACATGTAAATCTCTTGCTTGTAAAATTGGGACAAAATATCTGCCGGCCTATTTCTCCAAAATGTGGAATCTGTACCCTGAATAATATGTGTCCCAAAATTCTCCTTTGATGAAACTTCCAGCGTCCTCGTAGACTTCAAAATCAAACTTTTAAACCGAATTATGAGACTCTATGAGACTCTATTAGAGCTGAAAAAAAACCTGCAGGACGATACGAGATTATTTATATAAAGCTGGCATTTAGCAGGCAAAAGGGTTATCTCTAGCCTCGGTTTGATGGCAAATTAATTTCAATTATGAAGCCATTGATACGCTTACCGATTATTTATACATTTATTAATTTCGGATATGACATTTATCACATTTACGAGGTCAAATATGTTTCAAATAGGAGAAGCATTAATGGGGCAGGGCGCAGAACTTGCCCATGTTGATTTGATGATAGGAGACAAGGGAGGGCCTGTAGGGCAGGCTTTTGCAAATGGCCTTACCCAGCTTTCAGTCGGACATACTCCACTCCTGTCCGTTATCAGACCCAATCTACCTCCAAAACCTTCAACTCTTATTATCCCGAAGGTTACGGTAAAGAATATGGATCAGGCAGGAAAAATTTTCGGACCTGCCCAGTCAGCCGTTGCAAAAGCAGTAGCAGACTCAGTTGAAGAAGGTGTTATCTCAAAGGACCAGGTTGAAGAACTTGTCATTGTAGCCAGTGTCTTTATCCATCCTGATGCCCAGGATTACAACAAGATCTACAGGTACAACTATGGAGCCACAAAACTCGCAATCAAACGTGCTCTTGAAGGCTTTCCGGACATTAACACAGTTCTTGAGGAAAGCAATAAGTCCATTCATGCTATTATGGGATTCAAAGTCACAAGACTCTGGGATCCACCCTACCTACAGATTGCCTTTGACAATCCTAACCTTGAATTCGTGCAATCTGCCATTTCCCAGATTCCTAAAAGCGATCACGTTATTATCGAAGCAGGTACGCCTCTTATCAAACGCTACGGTATGGATGTCATTTCAAAGATCAGAGAGGTCAGGCCAGATGCCTTCATAGTCGCTGACCTGAAGACTCTGGACACTGGAAACCTTGAAGCAAGAATGGTTGCCGATGCTGCAGGGGATGCTATTGTAGTCTCCGCCCTTGCCCCGATCAGTACTATTGACAAGCTTATCGAGGAAGCTCATAAGACAGGCATCTATGCAGTCATGGACACGCTTAATCAGCGCGATCCAATTTCTGTCTTAAAACAGCTTAAGGTCATGCCTGATGTCATTGAACTCCATCGTGGAATTGACATCGAGAATACCGAACACGCTTGGGGCAATATTGAAGAAATTAAGAAGATTGCTCCAAAAACTCTAGTTGCTGTTGCAGGCGGGGTTCGGCTTGACAAGGTGCCTGTAGCTCTCAGTCAGGGTGCTGACATTCTTGTAGTAGGACGTGCAATTACTAACGCAAAAGATGTCAGGGAAGTTGCTGAGCAGTTTATCAACAGCCTTAACAAGCCAGAAATTGACCAGTTCAGGGTCATGACTGACTTCTAAGCAAGTTTGAGAATTTCCCAAAGAAAGGTTGCCGAAAATCTACTTCCAAAAGGTAAAATCATCAGGACTTTCGGCAGAAACTTCTTAGAGAAAGCGTTGAAATTCGCGCTTTCCATTCCTTTTCACTTTTCAAGAGGGGATTTT
This sequence comes from Methanosarcina sp., assembly GCA_024280975.1. Lineage (GTDB taxonomy): Archaea > Halobacteriota > Methanosarcinia > Methanosarcinales > Methanosarcinaceae > Methanosarcina. The sequence continues at coordinate 523 of JAMXLQ010000242.1, read as the reverse complement.
TTGGGTTTACCATTTATTTTGTTGAACTACAAGACTTATTTGCAGGGTACAGGCCAGGGAGCAGTGGAAATTGCAAAGGCCTGCAAAGCCGTTTCCAAAGAATCAGGTATCGAAATAGCAGTAGCCCCACAGCTTCCGGATATTTACCGAGTAGCTTCGGAAGTTGAACTTCCGGTTTTCTCCCAGCATCTGGATGGTATCGGAGCAGGAAGTTTTACAGGCCACGTTTTCGGAAAATCCATAAAAGATGCCGGCGCTGTAGGGACTCTGATCAACCACTCTGAAAGACGAATTACCCTTGCAGAAATTGAAGCATCACTGAAAGCTGCAAAAGAATTTGGGCTCAGGACAGTTATCTGTACTAACAATGTCCCGACAACTGCAGCAGCTGCAGCCCTTGGCCCAGATTATGTTGCAATCGAACCTCCTGAACTTATAGGGAGTGGAATCCCTGTCTCAAAAGCTAATCCTGAAGTTGTTAGTGGCTCGGTTGAAGCAGTCGCAAAAATAAATCCTGGAGTTA
>JAMXLQ010000241.1 GCA_024280975.1 Methanosarcina sp. | reverse complement strand
GACCCGAGATTATGAAGAGGCTTACCTGAGACAAATAATTGATTTTTTTGAAGCTGTAGAGACCCATTTCAGACAAAACGGCCTGAAACATGTTCAAAGTATATATGACCGCAGAATGCGGGAGTTTCTTAAAGGCAAGTGCGAACTTGAAGTTTTCGTATATTATAAGGGCGAGTTTGAAAAATATAATTTTAAGCTCCCCGCCGATTAAGAATGCAGTAAACTCGACTGGCAATCCGAAAAAGTACTGAAAGCTAACTTTCTATTTTTTATTTGGATAAAGTTCTATAGGGAAAAAGAGTTTGAAATCTACTTTTGGCAGGTAACTCGTTTTTTTGACATTTTCAATTATAGAGTATTGCTGGAAAACATATCCCTAACCTAAATATTATTGAAGAAAATGGTCCATTGCTTATATGTCATGAGCTCTGGTTGTGTTACATTTTCAACCTTAACAAATTAAACAATGTTTTAAAAAACAATCGCTTCCAATTCTCAAAATCTAATATTGACCTGCTGAATTCAGGTTGAAATAATCTAATCAGACTGTATCAAAAAAGTATTTCGTATTCATTTTTGGAAATCAGATTTTAAACTGAGAGGAATAACATGTCTTTTAAAAGTTTCCTATTGAAGAGACTGATTGCATTGGATTTTATTCCATATTCCTTGAGATGGAAAAAATCCGTCAGTGGGATTGGGATGATATATGTGGGTACTCTGGAAATGATGCAGGAGAAATATGGAAAAGACGGTGTAGACAACTTAAGTGAGGTTATGTATGATATTGGCTTTGGGCAGTCAACCGAAATTTTGGAGATGCTGGATTTAAAAAGAGATCTGGAAGGATGTGCATATGTGTTGCTGGCAATGCACAGAATTTTTGGGATCAAAAGCAAAATAATACAGAAAGAGAGCAATAAAATAGTGATTCATGCCAGAAAATGCCGTTGGGGAGGTCATTTAAAAAAATGGAATGCCAAAACCTGTTTATCCATAGATAATTATGAAGCAGGGTTGATTGAAGGGATACTACCTTTTTCGGAACATAGATATACAAAAAGAAGGAGTTGTGGCGATAACATTTGCGAACTTGTTATCGGTTTTAGTGACAATAATTGATTTTTTCATCATCTTAGCCGTACTAAAAACGATAAAATACAGATTTCACCAAATTCTATGCAGCCTCTTTATTATTTGATGAAAAGAAGTTTAATTAGAAAGTAAGTGTCAAGTAAAATTAGAAAAATTACGAAGGCAAGAAAAAATTAATAAACAATCTAATTTATATTTCCTTCGACCTTCCACTTAAGAAGTATTCCTTCTTCGATTTTTTCAGCAGAAAGCAGTTCAAGTCCCAGGAGTTCGGCTTCCATGAATCCTTCCCCATCCGTAAAAGTTGGGGCTGTTTTTCCTCCTATGATAAGGTTTCCAACAAAAGTATAGACTTCATCAACAAGACCAGCGGAGAGCATGCCCCAATTCAGGGTCGCCCCTCCTTCGACCATGAGGGTATTTATTCCCATTTCCTTTAATTTTGCCGCAAGCTCTTTAAGATCAACTCTAAGAGTTCCTGTTTTGATAACCAAGGCCTTTTCTTCCAGAAGTTTTATCTTTTCTACAGGAGCTGAATTTGAAACGGCAATTATTCTGAGCCCTTCCCCTTTTTTGAAAATATCAGCATCTAGCGGAGTCCTTGCTTCACTGTCTACAATAATCCGTGCTGGATTTTCACTTTTTCCTGCAGCTTTCCTAGCAGCCCTTCTCTCTGGAGACTTTACAGTTAAGCTTGGATCGTCAGAAAGAACGGTTCCTATTCCTACCATAACTGCATCTGCCTGGGCTCGAAGTTCATCGACTCTTTCAAAATCAAGTTTTCCGGAGATTCTGACCTGTTTCCTTTCCCTTGTTGAGAGTTTTCCGTCGGCTGACATTGCGGAATTAATAAAAACAAAAGGTCTGTCCATTTTTCTGGCTCCTGAAAAAAGCGCTTGTTGGAGGCATATCTTGGGAAAACGCCTCCGATTTGAAGAATTATTGAGTAGGTTTTAAATGGTCTTAGTTTTTTCTTCGCTTCACCTTAAAAGGTTTAACGATTTTTAGAAACGGGTTTTTGCTTAAATTATTCCATTTCTACAAGAGGCTTCAGGAGATCATGGTCTCTCAAGAGCCCCTGGAGTTTCCTGTTTGAATTGATGATAGGAACCTGGTCAATCCTATTCCGTTTCATTTTCCGTGCACAGTCGCTGACAGATGTAATATATGTAGCCGTAATTGGTTCCTTGATCATTATATCGCTTCCAATCAGGCTCGGAACCTTAATCCTTGAGACGCTGTAGTAAATGCTCATGGTGTCTCGCATCGATTCCCAGGTCCAGGCGTCGTCATCCTGACCTGCCGACATATCTGACATCTCTACACTATCTTCAATTATGCTGGCAGCAATAACGTCACGATCCGAGATTATCCCTACGAGTTCCAAGTTTGCATCAAGTACCGGGACAGCCTTGACACCTGCAAGCTCCATAATCCTGGCAGCAACGGGCAGGGGTGTCTCGTTGTAAACAGCAACTACTTCCTTTTCTACATAATCCTTTATCGGAATATCAATATTCATGTCTGCAATTGTGCCTACAATGTCTGCAACGGTAACAAGCCCTACAAGTTTCCCATCATCTACTACCGGAAGCCTTCTTATGTGGTGTTCCAAAAGTAAGCGTGCTGCAGTCTGCAGATCCGATCCAGAGGATATGGTTATTGGGTCCCGTGTCATAAGAAGAGCCAGTTGTTCTTCTTCAGGGTTTTGTAAAAGGTTTGTCCTGGTTACAACTCCCACAACTTTAGAGTCTTTAAGCACCGGAACTCCTGAAATGTGTTTGTTCTTAAGAATTTTTAGAACTTCGTCCCTTGAACCTGGAAGGGTCGCGCTTGCTACGTCCCTTACCATGATATCTTCAATGAAGATGCTTTTTGGCATGTAATCTACACCCTTATACATTCTGAATTCTGGTTTCCTTTCTCCTATGGTTCTTTTCTAAAAAGGCTTTTAGTTGACAGAAAGTCTTAACTCTGCTTTTCACTCCGGACGACCAGAACCGGGACTTTTGAGTTTCTTACTACTTTCTCTGCAACGCTTCCCATTAGAAATCTATCGATTCCGGTTTTGCCAAGGGTCCCCACAACTATCAGGTCAGCGTTGTTGTTCTCTGCAAACTCTATAATCTCATTGCTCGGGTGACCTTCCAACAGTACTTCTCTTACCTCAATCCCTGAGGTCTCTCCGCGTTCCTTGACCTCGGATATCGCTTTCTCTCCCTCCTCTCTCAGGGTATCATACATTGCTTCCCAGCCAGCATCCATAGGTATAGAAGAAAAAGAAGTTATATCTACCACGTAAAGAGCATGAACCGTGGCCCCGCTAAGTTTTGCAATCTCAATACCATAAGAGATAGCTCTAAGACTATTCTCGGATCCGTCTGTTGCAATCACTATATTCCGGTAAAATTCGCTCATCATGTTTGTTCTCCATTTGCTTTACGAATGAAGTACCGATAGTATGTCATCGGGTCTTGCCCGCCTTGTGATTCCACTTATGGGGTTCTTTATCCCTGCAAGATTATTGGAACTTCCATTCAGGATCATAAGATTAGCTTTATTCCCCTTTTGTATCGAACCCGTAGAATCAGATCCCATTACAAAAGAACCATTAAGTGTGCAAATTTTAAATACTTGCCTATCGGCAATCGAAAAAACTTTAGACAGGAATTCCATTTCAGCAAACATATTTACAGAATTTAACATTACATTATCCGTTCCTGCAGCTACCCTTATTCCGGCTTCCAACATCTCGGCAATAGGTGCCATTCCGGCTCCTGTAATAAGGTTAGACCTGGGACAGACAACAACTGGAATCTTTGCATCAGCTACAGACTCAAGATCTCTTTTTGTAGCGTTTGTCAAATGAATAAGGAGATCAGGTTCAAGTGACAATGCTTTTTCTATATCGCTTGTATCTTTTTCGCCTGCATGAATCGCAAAGAATTTTTTGCGCTGCCGTGTGCAGGTAGCAATATTTTCCAATAGTTCAAGATCAAGGTCGTTTGTCCCACTCATTCCAAGGCCGTTAGAATGTAGAAGAATTCTTTGTACTTCTGCCAATACTACCTGAAGTGGCAATTCAGGCTCGGCAGGTCTACCCAGTACCATGGAATGAAGTTTAATTCCTTCGAGAGCTTTATTCAAGGCTGCTACTCCTACGACGCCCCCTTCCCTGAAATCTGCAAAAGCACATGTTCCGGTTTCTATCATATCCAACAGGGACTTTCTCATGCACTCTATGATGGTCTTGTATGGCGTTTCTCTTAAAATCTTATGTTTTAACCCGTCAGGAGGCTTTACTAGAGCGTCCAGGTCTTTTTGAATTCGGAATCCAGAAACTTTTCCCAGAGGAGGATCTTTGAATACCGAATCTCCGAGGTGAGTATGAGCATTGACAAAGCAGGGAGCTATTATGTTGGTAGAGTGCGTACGCTCCTCCCCGATCTCCGTAATTATTCCTCTATTTAAGCAGATATACCCCTCAATAGGTTCCAGCTCAGGCCCTGCAATAATTGTCCCGGAAATTATCTGTTCAGTGCCGTACATATCTACGCACCTAGGTTATTCATTAAGTATAGTGCTGAACTTGCGAAGAGCAAGCATATACATAATATATAAGTTTTTCTTCAAATTTTCATGATTAGAATAACCTTTCTGATAATGTAATTTTATTAGGATGCGGATTGCGTTCTATTGCCTTTATGAAAAAGGTTACTTGTTCTTGAGAAATTGGTCTTTAGTAGAAATGTCTCCTATAAATATATATGGAATATAGTAAATCCATAGATGACCGATATTTTTATATATTAATCTCTATATAATGGAGCTTTATCGCATTGTATAGGTCCTTGCACGAGGTAATGGGAAATCCTGACTGTGAGTGTACAGACAACCCCAATGCGGTACATTGATAGTGTAACACTGCCCGGCACGAGGGTAACTGAAAGTGACTGCGGAAAACCAGAGGATGAGCTTTCGGAGTTAGTGCGCCAGGGCTACAGCACTATTTTCTTCTGATTTTAAAAACTCTTTATATATTCTTTAAATAATGAATCAAAATTTAATTTGAAATCCATTTCGAAATTTTATTAATCTAATCTTAGTGTTTCCGTACATTTCTTTACTTTAACAGGTCAATTCGTTATTGATTTATAGAATACCTCCAGAAAGGTAAAAGATATGTCCTTTGAAGAGGCAATAACAGATCTGGGTTCTGACATAATTATTGATATCGAGGTTACTCCCGGTTCCAAGGTGATTTCGGTTCCGAGCGGTTATAACGAGTGGCGCAAACGAATTGAAGTAAAACTAACCAAAAATGCCCAGAAAGGAAAGGCAAACGAACAGCTTGTGGAATGCCTTGCCGAACTCTTCGGGATTAGCAGCTCAAATATTCTGATAAACAGCGGGGCAACAAGCAGTAAAAAATCCTTACTATTAAAAGGAGTTTCATATCAACAGGCGGTTTCAATTCTAGGATCCCATTTAAAGAAGTAAAATGGGATTACAAGAAAAAGCAGGATTTATGAATGAACAGAGTTTTAAGAGTAACTCTTCAGATTAAAAATTAAAGTGCAATGTTCTTGAAATTCTAATAATAAAAAGGTTGCAGAAAACGTGACTGATTCAGAAATTTATAGAAAGAGACTTGAAAGAATTGAAGAGCTGCTCTCCAAACTCTCTGAATACTCAGAAAGGGGGGCAATAATCATCGTTGAAGGAAAAAGAGATGTTCTATCACTGAAAAGGCTTGGAATTGAAGGCAATTTTGAACTTGCAACCCGATATTCTCTTTTTAATTTCTCCGAAAGAATTGCCCAGCTTGGTAGCGAAGTAGTTATATTGACCGATTGGGACAGACGAGGTGACCTGCTGGCTATAAAGCTTTCAGGATATTTTGAAAGTTTTGGCCTGAAACCCGAACTTGAAATTCGAAATAAATTCAGACTCTTAGCTCAGAAAGAAATTAAAGATATTGAAAGCCTGTATACCTACGTTTCCAGGCTTAAATTGAAGACTGGCTCATGCTCAAAGCAAGATTTCCAAGAAGTCTAACTTTAAAAAAGAAAATTTAAAAGTTAAATTTAAAGGTCAAGTTAAAAAGTTAATATTAAGGTGGATATTAATTTTTTGTGAAGTTTTTACTCTTTATGCATAGGATTGGAAGGTTCTCCGTTCTCCTGAATGATTTCCATGCTTTGTGGATTTTTTTGATGGTTGAATGTTCGGTCAAACTCTGGATATTTTGGGAACTTACCAGCCAGTTCTTCAAACATTTTATGTCTTGGACTGATAATTATTATATGAGCAGGAGGATGAATTTTCTTCAATCTGCTAATTGCCGCCCCTGCATGGTTATTCAGCTCCACTAGTGCTGCAGAGTTACATTTTGACTTGAGGGATACCCCCATTACACTAACAAGAAGCTCATCAGCATAGTTTGGTTCTATGCATTTTGGAGTAGCCGAAAATTGAATATGTCCGTATCGTTCTAGATCATGTAAGGCTATTTTTACTTTATCCGAGTCATCTGCGCGGACTAATGCGAATGATTTCATTTTTTACACACCACCAATTACTGAAGTTATCCCCATGTTGATATGGATCTACCCCTATAATAATCTTTGTGTATTAAAGATGCTGAACAGCCAAGGTTTTAAGACATTTCAGGTCTTTTATGACCTTCTAATCGCTTTTAAAGCGCTGTAGATGGTCTGGCCACTAGCTGTAAAATTTTACATATCTTATGGAAAAGATTCTCAAAAATTATAAGGGTACCGTGCAATTTCTTTTTTCAGATGTAGTATACGCTTCCAGGTTGTGGAGACGCGTATTTTATAGTTATATTCATCGTATATATATTCGTTTTGAAATAATATCAATAAAAAAGCTTTTTTGAGTTTTTTTTGTAGAGTAGCGAAGATAATAAAGTTCTTTTATCAATAACCAGTCTTGACGAAATAAGGATGTGTGAATTTATTTAGTGTGTAGAAGTATAAAAGGTTAATTGCCGGTTTTAATTGAGATAAAGTAAACTTTAATAAGATAAAATCATACTTCAAGTAAATTTAAAATAAGGAGTCGTTTAACAAATTTGATCCTCACACGAAACTATAGGGTAAAATATCAAGAGTTAAATCTTTTAAATAATAACATTGCAGGCTAAATATTATTTCGTAAAATGAGATCTTTTAACTAGAATTTTGCTGTATCATATACAAAAACAGTGTACAAAAAAGAATCAAGACACTATAGAACTGTCTTCGCTCTCTTTTCATCACATATACTCTCAAAATACAGCGTGAAGGATTAATAGATCTTTAGAATTATAAATATACCCTTGACATTTAAAGAAAAAAACAATCTTTGTTTTTAATTCCAATATCCAATCAAATTTCAACTATTGTTAAATAGGAAACTCCATTAATTAGAATTCGATAATGAGATCACTACTTACAACCAATATCGATTAACGTTGAACTTCCTGTAATAAACTTATTGATGCAGTTAACAGATTTGGCTGCCCAGCTCCCGAATTAGGGCATTTAGAGATTTATCATATCAGATGGTGATTATATGGCTGAAGATATTAAAACTAAAGTAATACAAGCAAAAAAGGCATCGATTGAACTTTCCAGCGTAAATACAGAGATAAAAAACCGAGCTCTTGAGGCCATGGCTCAAGCTCTGGATAAAGAAAGGAAAGCTATTCTGGATGCAAATGCAAAAGATCTTGAATCTGCAGTAGAACTGAAAAAGAAAGGAAAACTAACTCAGGCTCTTGTGGACAGACTTAAAGTAAGTGATTCAAAGATTGATGGAATGATTGCAGGAATTAGAGATGTAATTAAGCTCAAGGACCCTGTAGGAGATACCCTTTCTACTCTTGAACTGGACAAAGACCTTATTCTCTACCAGGTGAGCTGTCCAATTGGTCTTATAGGGGTTATCTTTGAGTCCCGACCTGATGTGGTGCCTCAGGTTATGTCCCTTTGCCTTAAGAGCGGGAACGCGACCATCTTTAAAGGCGGAAGTGAAGCCAGAGAGTCAAACCGCACTATTTTTCAGATTCTTGTGAAAGCCATAGAATCCACAGAAGGCATGCCAGCAGAGGCTTTCCAGCTTATGGAAACCAGAGAAGAGATAATGGACCTTTTGAGCCTTGATGCCTATGTAGACCTCCTGATCCCTCGGGGTTCAAATGAGTTTGTGAAGTTTATTCAGGAAAATACGAAAATTCCGGTACTCGGACATACTAGCGGGATCTGCCATATCTATGTGGATGAATATGCGGATCTCGATACAGCCTGGAAGGTCTGTTTCGATGCGAAGGTACAGTATCCTGCAGTATGCAATGCCATCGAAACCCTTCTAGTAAACCGTAAGATTGCGGATGCTTTCCTGCCGAAAATGGCAGAGATGTACCTTGGTGCAGGGGTTGAACTGCGCTGTGATCAGGACACTTACTCACTGCTTGAAAAAAGAAGGCTTTCTCCTCTTTCAAAGGCTACGGAAGAAGACTGGAGTCTTGAATACAATGATCTTATTCTTTCGATAAAATTAGTTGACAGTATAAAGGAAGCAATTGACTATATAAACACTTTCGGTTCCCACCACACCGATGGAATAATAACTGAGGATGCCTTAAGAAGAAAAGAATTCACAGGGCTTGTTGATTCTTCGAGTGTTATGGTAAACGCCTCAACCCGTTTTGCGGACGGTTATCGTTACGGAAAAGGAGCTGAGGTTGGAATCAGTACAAACAAAATCCATTCCCGTGGGCCTGTAGGTATGGAAGGGCTGCTGATATACAAATATATCTTGCTCGGAAAAGGACAGGTTGTTGCAGACTATGCAGGAGAAAATGCAAAGCCCTATACTCACAGAAAACTTGACCTTAAGTTTGAAGATATAAACTGAAACCTATAGAAGATTTATTATATATTCATATATTTGAATTGAAATATCAGCGCAAATTGAAGCAAGAGATGGAAACCCGGACTGCGGGGCTGTTCTTCCAGCCGCACTTCCAAAATACTTTATGAGGCCTTGTGATTGATAGATAGAAATGAATTCCTCAATGATGTTAATAAAATAGTTATCAAGATTGGTACTTCCTCAATTACAAAACAGAACTGTGACAGTACAAAAGAAAACTGCAGTATTGATCCTACCTTTATGGAAAATATTGCAGCTCAGGTCTCCGAGCTTAGAAAGCGCGGAAAAGAAGTGATTGTGGTAAGTTCGGGGGCAATAGGTGTAGGGCTTTATGAATTGGGCATTGCCCCAAAACCTCGTGAAATTCCTATAAGGCAGGCAGCGGCAGCTGTGGGACAGAGTATTTTGATGCAGTACTGGAGCGAAGCTTTTTCAAAATACGGTATAAAAGTCGCTCAGATTCTTCTTACATATGAATTTTATTCTGACCGAGTATCCTACCTTAATCTCAGGAACAGCATATCCACCCTTCTGGAATATGGAGTAGTTCCCATAATAAACGAAAACGACTGCACCTGTACAAACGAGATAGAGGCTATCTTCGGAGACAACGACAAGCTCTCTGCAATGGTTGCAAGTAAAATTGATGCTGACCTTTTGATAATTCTTTCGGATATCGATGGCCTTTTTGACAAGAACCCAAAAACACATAACGATGCCAGACTCATTTCTCTCGTGGAGAAAATCACGCCCGAAATTGAAAGTTATGGAGGCGACCCTACAAGCTTCAAGGGTGTAGGGGGAATGAGAACCAAGATAAAAGCTGCAAAAATCTGCAGTATGGCAGGCTGTTATGTCTTGATTACGAATAGCGAAATTAAGGATGTACTTTTAAAGGTTCTTTCCGGGGAAGACATAGGCACTCTTTTCCTGGCTGAAAGGCATATCCAGAAGAACCGTGCTCGCTGGATCATTCTTGCAAGAGCTTCAGGTACTGTCCGTGTAGATTCGGGGGCAAAAACCGCAGTCCTCGGGAAAAACAGCCTTCTTCCTGCAGGAATTATAGATGTTGAGGGGCGTTTTGATAGGGGAGATGTGGTAAGACTCGAATGTGAAGGCAGGACCTTTGCGAAAGGAATCACAGACTACACCTCTGAAGAACTTATGAAAATTAAAGGAGCGCATACCGACGAAATTGAGGGTATTCTGGGCTATAACAATTACAGTAATGTAATAAAAAAAGAAAACATCGGTATACTGGAAGAATTGAATTAAGTTCCCGGCATACCTAGAGAATTAAACTGAGTTTTTCGGGATTTCTGAAAAATCCAAATTAATTTCTTGTATTTCGGAAGCTTTTATCAATCTATTAAGTTCTTTTGGATTATTCAGATTACAAAATTCCTTTAAACTACCCAATATTAGCTACAGATAAATTTTAAGGCAATTATCTCAGTGTTTATATTTATTTTAAAAATAGGAGAAATTATATGGTAGATCAGAACCGAAAGATAGGATTTATCGGAGCAGGAAAAATGGGCTCTGCTCTCATGCAGGGAATTATAAAGGCCGGAATTGTAAAGCCTGAAAATCTTGGTGCAAGCGATGTGTACGAGCCTTTTTTGAATGGACTGAAGGCAAAGCTGGGCATTAATGTGTCGACTGACAATGCTGTTATTGCCCAGGCATCCGATATTCTTATCCTTGCAGTAAAGCCCCAGACCTTGGGTTCGGTACTTGAAAATCTTAAAGCTCACATAACTGCAGATAAACTTATAATCTCAATTGCAGCCGGCGTACCTCTTGCCACTTACGAAAATGCGCTCTCTGCTGGCACAAGAGTCATACGTGTGATGCCAAATATTGCAGCTACAGTTTCCGAAGCTGCCTCAGGAATTGCTCCAGGAAAAAATGCTACTTCCGAAGACTTGAAAACTGCCCTTGAGATTTTTTCTGCAGTTGGCACTGCAGTCCAGGTACCTGAGTCCATAATGGACGCCGTTACAGGCCTTTCAGGCAGCGGACCTGCGTTTATCTTTCCAGTAATTGAGGCAATGGCCGATGGGGCGGTCCTTGAAGGAATGGACAGGAAAAGTGCCCTCACTCTTGCAGCACAGACCGTACTTGGGGCTGCAAAAATGGCGCTTGAAACAGGCCTGCATCCCGGAGAACTCAAAGATATGGTTACTTCTCCTGCAGGAACTACCATTGAAGGCGTTCATGCCCTTGAAGAAGCCGGAATAAGAGCTGCATTTATGAATGCAGTTATAAAGGCAAGCGAACGCTCCAAGGAACTTGGAAAAAAGTAATTTTTTCCATTCCATCTATTTTTTATTTGTTTTTTAATTTTGCATTTGTAAAACTACATAAAATAACGTAAAATATAAGTAAATCTGTCCAAATGGAACTTTATTTTAAAATATCTTCTTTTTTCATATTTTCTCCGGTTTTATCCACTTTTCGTCCTTAATCTCGGTTTTATTCAATTACCTTTTCTTTATCCCAGTTTTACCCAGATGCGGCATAGTTAACGATCATTTATTACAAATTTTGAATAAATTTTATATATCAGTTATTCTAATATTATTTTTGGATAGTATTAGCCTGATTTTGCAATTGGAGATATAGGGGTCATACTTCATCTTTTCAGTTTTTATTTTAGTTAATCAGCTTTTATATATGGCTTACAACGAATTCTGGTGAAACGGAGTGTTAGACCTTCTTCGATACTAGATTGACTGAAAAATAAGTACGCTTTAAACCTTCAGCTAGCTAAAACACATATTTAACCGTAATGGAAATTGTACTTGATTTCGTACTTCAAGTGCGTAAATCCTAAAAAATCAAATTGTGGGCAGCCACCCCACCCTAAAGGATGGGGGTATGCTTCGGGCCGCCCGCCCGGTTACTCGGAAATGATTCACAGTGTTCTTTAACAAGGTCTCCCTGATCTAAGTTATTGAAATTCTGCTATCGAGACACTGTCCGATTTCCGGTCATTTTACAAAGAAGCAACGATTTAGATATTTAATCGAAAACAAAAAGAGGCGAGGGTTCACTTCATCCTGGCCTGAGAGACGGGGTATTCGTGACCCTCCGCGTTCCCCTTGTAGTAAAAATTTTACTTTTGGATTATTTCTTGCTATCTTTTTTCAGGCATATAAACCAGTCAAGACAGTACATACCTTCTTCGGACTTACCAAGTCTTTCTTTTACGGCTTCCATCGAACTGGGAGCTGGAATAATTACATCGTCTCCAGGCTGCCAGTTTGCCGGAGTTGCCACTTTTTCAGCTTCATTTTTCTGCAGGGCGGTTACAAGCCTCTTTATTTCCTGCATATTTCTTCCGGCTGATTGCGGGTAATAAAGCATTGCCCTTATTTTTGCCTCTGGATCTATAATGAATACGGCTCTTACAGCCTGCGTAGTTGAGGCGTTTGGCTGGATCATTCCATATTTTTTTGCAACTTCCATTTTCAGGTCGGCTATTACCGGGAACTTGACATCTACGTTTTTCATCCCTTTATACTCGATTTTTTCCTCAATCCTCTTAAGCCACGCAATATGAGAAAACACGCTATCTATAGAGAGCCCTATAAGCTCAGTGTTCATTTCTTTAAATTCCTCTTGCATGCTAGCAAAAGTCACGAATTCAGTAGTACATACAGGTGTAAAGTCAGCAGGATGGCTGAAAAGAATAACCCATTTACCTTTGTAATCATCAGGGAAACTGATTGATCCCTGAGTCGTCACTGCTGTAAATGATGGTGCATCATCCCCGATAAGAGGCATGCTTACATGTTCAAACTCGTCTTCTACCATATTTTCACCTATTTTTTAAGACCATACTTTTTTTTCGGGTCTAGAAAGGGTCTGGAGATGAAGTTCAAGTTTAACGACTAACCCCCAAAAGCATTTCCTTCCCTTAAAGATCCCCAAAACTACCTTATAATTACTCCCATTTTATATATCTATTCCGAAAAGCGGATAAAAAGCTTATTTTGTTAGAAAAACTTTTAAGAATTATTTTTCTCCAGAGATTTTTTAAAATAAACGCTGCATATCTATTTTTTATCCATTTTCTGTCGATACTTTTTATTATTCTGTTTTAGGTGTTTTAAAGTCTTTTTTGGAAGATTCTTACTGTATAACTCATTATTTTTAAAAAAGAAGTATCTTGCGCCTTTCTTCTGGAAAGTAATTTATCCTGGAAATCCTTTCTTATATGGGGGTTAAATGAGGGAGTTTGTTCGGCCAAAGGTTGCAGTTAGTAGATGCCTTGAATTTGATCACTGTCGATATAATGGGGGTATAATAAGCAGTCCGATAGTGGCAAGTCTCATGGAGTATGTTGACTTCCTGCCTGTTTGCCCGGAAGTGGAGATAGGGCTCGGTGTTCCAAGAGATCCGGTAAGAATAATTCTTGAGAACGGAGAGCAGCGGCTTGTCCAGTCCGCAAGTGGCAGAGACATAACTGAAGTTATGGAGGCATTTTGCACTGATTTTCTTAATTCCGCAGGAGACATTGACGGTTTTATTTTAAAATACAGGTCTCCTTCCTGCGGCATTAAAGACGTAAAAATTTATCCAACTGTAGCACTCAAATCAGTAGCGATTGGGAAAACTTCAGGATATTTCGGGAGGGCAGTCCTGAAGAAGTTTTCTTACCTTCCTATCGAGGACGAAGGAAGGCTAAGGAATGCTCGCATAAAAGAACATTTCATGACCAGGCTCTTTATGCTTGCCGCTTTCCGAAAAATAAAATCCAAAGGACGAATGAGAGACCTTGTCGCGTTCCATACCGAAAATAAGTATCTTCTCATGATGTATAGCCAGGCAGAACTCAGAAAATTGGGGAGTATTGTTGCAAATAAGGAAAGGAGAGCCTTTCAGGAGCTGGTCTCTGAATATGAGAGGCATCTTTACAGCGCCCTTGCCAAGCCTCCCAGGTACACTTCAAGTATTAACGTGCTCATGCATGCCTTCGGGCATTTTTCAGAAAAGCTCTCAAGCCAAGAGAAAGTGCTATTTTTTGACTGGATCCAAAAGTACAGGGAAGGAAAAGCTACCCTTTGCCCTGCAATTAATACCATTAGGTCGTGGGCCGTGCGCTTTGAAGACCAGTACCTCACAAATCAGACTCTTTTTGAACCTTATCCAGAAGGTTTGCTGGAAGTGGACTCCGTAAATTCCCAACTCAGGGAAGACCTCTGGGAATAAACTCGTAAATTATGTAATTCTGGATGGGGGCAATTTATGAAAAGTTTAACCGCTTTGCTTTATTTCTTTTTACTTGCTTATCTGGCCGAATCCCTCTTAACCTGGTCTTGCTCTGAAACTTCCGTTGATTCCGATATAGGCGATATTGGGGAGAATTTGGCTGGAGGATATATTGTAAATTCTGAGCCTTGCAGTGCTTCGATCACAGAGGAATCAATTAATTCCGGGACACTGTCTCGAACCTACTCATGGGATTATGAAGACCGCATCTGGCAGCTTACCCTGCCTCTTGACGATGAAATTTACGAAACATATAAGTCTAGGACTCGAAACAGGGATTATGACCTGTTTGCCTCAGATCCATACGATGACTGGTTAATTAAAGAGATTGCAGATACTTTATTTTCTCTCTCAAAAGCTTACGGGCTTGAGGAAAAGCAGATTCCGGGCTTATGTATTTCTTTTGTCCAATCCTTAAATTACACTTCGGATCTTGAAAGTTCGGGTTATGATCAGTACCCTCGTTTCCCTTATGAAACTCTCTACGAAAACGGTGGGGACTGTGAGGATACTGCGATTCTCTCCGTCGCAATTCTTCAAGAGATGGGGTACGATTCCGTCCTTCTAGAGCTTCCTGATCATATGGCTCTCGGGATAAAGTGCAACCCTGAGAAAAGAGGCAAGAGTTTCGAATATGAGGGCAACAATTACTATTACGTGGAGCCCACAGGCAATGACTGGCAGATAGGGGAAATTCCCGAAGAATATGCAGACCAGCCCGTACATATTGTTCCTGTTTACAAAAGGCCCATGATTAATCTGGATTTCAAAGCTCGATGTGAATACTCAAAAAAAGAAGGAATTGTCGATGTTAACGTAACTTTAAGAAACATGGGTTCAGAGAGAGCTGAAAATACAACCGTTTACGTTGCCCTTCAGGCCGCAGATGAAACTAATTTCTGGGATGAAATTGAAAGTTCTCCAGTTACGCTTGAACCGGAAGGGATTTACAATTACACTGCAAAAGGTCTTACCGTTCCTTCAGGAGAAAAATTCAGGGTATATGTACAAGCACTAGGGAAGAACTTGGGATCTGAAAACATAACCAGCGAGTGGGCCAAAATTTGAAACTTGGATTTCTGGCGCATCTATAATATAAGAAAAGAATTGTACCGTAAAAAAGTTAGTTTAATGAGATATAGTTTTAATAACTAACTTATACCTGCAACATACAAAAATTCTAGATAAATTTCTTAATCTCTGGAGTTACATATAAATCGAATATAGCCAATCTAATATGTGACATATTAAATCATTTATAATAAATCTTAGTAAAGCGTTTTGTAATTAGGAGGGTCAAATGAATAAATTGTATAGATCGAAGAGGAATAGAATTATTGCAGGTGTATGTGGTGGGATAGGCGAATACTTTAAAGTTGATCCTACGCTTGTGAGGCTTTTATGGTTACTCATTTCTGTAATGAGTGCTGGAAGCGGTGTAGTTGCCTATATAGTAGCATGGATTATAATTCCTAAGGAACCGTGAAATCCTTGAGGAAAAATTAAAATTTCATCTGAAAACTCTAAATTTTTCAAAATTTTAAAATTTACTCTACATTAGTTCTCAGCAGAGCTTGTGAGACAGCGCTCCCGTATT
>JAMXLQ010000240.1 GCA_024280975.1 Methanosarcina sp. | reverse complement strand
CAAAATATCTCAAATCTACCTTTTATCTACCTTTAATTTACCTGTAATTTATATCTGACTGCATTGTATACTTTCGATTATCAAGCAAATGGAAACAAGAATTGACATGAAAGCACTAATTATAGACGGTTATGTGGATGAACCTGCCTGTCTCGGGGTTCCTCCTTACTTTTCTCCTTACCCGCGTTATACAGCAGGCGCTCTTAGAGAACGCGGGCTTTCCGAAAAGGACATTTACTACCTAACCATTGACACTCTGCGAGAAAACCCGCCCGAAGCAGGGGAACTTACAAGAAAAGCAGACCTTGTTATCATTATAGCAGGCATGACCGTGCCAGGTAAATATCTTCGGGCTTCCCCAATTACACCCGGGGAAATCGAGACAATTTTCCGGACTGCACAAGGGGTAAAAGTTATAGGCGGTCCTATCAGGCTTGGTTTCAGCAGCGAAGGCGGAAGGGCAGCAAAAGGTACTGAGAGTAGGATAAACCTTGCAGGTGCAGTGCTTGCCAGAATGGATCTCGAAGCTTTTGTTTATGATCTTTTTAAGGACAACGTTAACGGAAGTTTTCCTGCAAAGCTCATAAATCCCGAGGCTGTAGAGCATCGTTTCAGGACAACAGCCGAAATAGGACGCTGGGGTCTCAGAGGAGCTTTTTTGATCAGGCAGCACTCTGATTTTCCTTACTGCATGTGCGAGCTTGAGACCTATAGGGGTTGCGGCAGACAGACTCACTGCTCTTTCTGCACAGAACCTTTTTACGGGGCTTCCGACTACCGACCCATCGAGGATGTAGTCTCCGAGGTTTCCTCCCTATACTCCCACGGAGCTCGCTATTTCAGGATAGGTAGGCAGCCTGACCTTTTTTCCTACCATGGTACGGATACTGGAGGGCCTGTCCCGAAGCCGGATCCAGTCGCTATTGAAAGGCTCTATGGAGGAATCCGAAATTCGGCTCCAGAGCTATCTGTGCTTCATATGGACAATGCAAATCCAATTACGCTTGCAGCCTATCCTGAAGAGTCCGGACAGATCCTGAAGACAATTATTAAATATCATACAGCAGGGGACGTAGCGGCTTTTGGAATGGAGAGTGCTGACAGGGCCGTAATTGAGGCAAATTCCCTTAAAGCAGCTCCTGAAGAAGTCTTTGAGGCTATCAAACTTGTGAACAGGTTTGGGGCCGTTCGAGGGGCAAATGGGCTTCCCGAAATTCTTCCGGGAATAAATTTCGTGCATGGGCTGATGGGCGAATCTAAGAAAACTTTTCAGCTTAATTATGATTTCCTGAAACATGTGCTTGATTCGGGATTGCTCCTACGCAGGATAAACATCCGTCAGGTCATGGCTTTTCCCGGAACCCCTATGTACGGGAAGGACGAATCTGCAAGGAAGCACAAGAAGCTCTTTCTGGACTACAAGGAGCGGGTAAGGAAGAATATTGACCTCCCAATGCTGCGGCGTGTTGTACCCGAAGGTACCGTACTCAGGGATGTAATATGTGAAGTGCACGAAAAAGGGATTACTTTTGGGAGGCAGCTTGGTTCATACCCTTTACTTATAGGGATTCCTGCTTCTCTGCCTTTGAGGAAATTTACTGACGTTACGGTCACAGAGCACGGAATGCGCTCGATTACCGGCATACCTTACCCTCTACCTATCAACAACGCCTCTCCCAATCTCATCAGGGAACTTCCCGGACTTGGCAGGAAAGCTGCTGATTCAATAATCGCCGGAATCCCCTACATTGACAGGGGAGATTTCCTCAGACGTGTAAATGAAGGAGATAAATTGCTCCGATTTATTGATATTTAATGCTTTATTGAACTCGGGTTATTAAGTTTCAATATTTATAGACTCAACTTACATTTCGAGAGTTATACTCGTGCTGCCTGATGGTGGATACTGAAAATTCTCACCCTTTAATATTACAGGGCTCAGGTTTGCCATGGTTTTAAGTAGCTCTTTAAAGGGAGCTCTTTTATATTCCTGTTTTCTTCTAGACATTTGTAGATCTTTCTTTTTGACAAACACTTATTTATCCAATCGAGAATCATTTTCATTCGGGATCTTTGGAGTGGATTCTTTGAGGGGGGATTTTATTGAGGGAAAGCGCGGAGAATTTAGACAGGGCAAAGATTGCTCTTCAACTCAGTTTCATTGTCTGGGTCATGATTGTAATTTTCATGTTCTATGCTACGTTTGAGACAACAACCAGGATGTATGGCACTTTTCTGTTGCTGTTTATGGTAATCATCTTTACTCCTTTTCTACCGGATGGGGCAGGCTATGAAGAAAGGAAACCGGAGTAACTGCAAGATAACGTGAATCTTTTCCTGTCAAGATAGGGAAACCTCAAAATTTTACTTTTCTATAAAATATCTTTTTTATAGTCTCAGCCATAAAAATATATAACCCAATTACGGCTCCAATAATTAAAATAACTTTTATAGGAAGAGGTTTGAAACCAAAAGGTGCTGCAAAAGGAGTTAACGGGAAGCAAAGAGTCAGGAAGAAGATAAATATAGTTGCTATCAGTAGATATTTTCCGGGCTTGCTTCTGAAGAAGGGTTTTCTACTTCTGATTACCAGGACTATCATTGATGCCGAAATAACTGATTCTATAAACCAGCCGGTTCTGAATTGTTCTACCATATCCGGTAGCAGAAGAAGCAGAGTACCAAAGGTCAGATAGTCGAAGATCGAACTGGTAAGGCCAAATACCATCATAAATTTGCGGATGAAATTTATATCCCACCGATGTGGTTCCTCGATCAGTTCTTTATCAACGGTATCAGTGGCTATGGTCATTTCTGGAAAATCGGTCAATAAATTGGTCAGCAAGATCTGTGTGGGAAGTAAGGGAAGAAAAGGCAGGAAAAAAGACGCTCCTGCCATGCTGAACATGTTCCCAAAGTTGGCACTGGTAGCCATGAAGACATACTTCAGGGTATTGGCAAAGGTTTTTCGTCCGCCTTTCACGCCTTCGACAAGCGCATCCAGGCTCTTTTCCATCAGCACAATATCTGCAGCTTCTTTGGCGACATCTGCAGCACTGTCAACTGAAATTCCTACATCGGCTGCATGAAGAGCAGATGCGTCATTAATACCATCTCCCATATACCCAACGACATTCCCTCTCTTCTTGAGTGCAAGGATAATACTTTCTTTCTGATTTGGCTCTACCTCGGCAAAGATGTCAATGTCATTTACTTTTCTTATAAGGGCCTCGCTTGTCATCCGATAAATTTCGCTTCCGGTTAAAATTCTTGAGGCTTTAAACCCTACTTCCTTACTAATACTGGCAGCCACAAGTCTGTTATCGCCGGTAATAATTTTCAGAGAAATTCCAAGTTGTTCCATATTTTCTATCGTGTTTGTAATATCTGGTTTCAGTGGGTCAAAAAACAAGAGAAACCCGAGAAAGATCATCCCATTTTCCTCATCTTTTCCAATATTCTTCTGCTGATCCATTTCCCTGTATGCAATTCCAAGTGTTCGAAACTCTTTCTCGCTGAACTCCTTAAATTGCTGCTCGATTTGTCCCTTGACTTCAGAAATTTCTACAGTTTTTCCAGGCTCCACTTCTGCTAAGGTGCAGATATCAAGAATATTCGAGAGCGCACCTTTAGTAATCATCAGGTTATTCTTGTTTTCTGAGACAAGAACGCTTAATCGTCTGCGTGTAAAATCGTAAGGAACCTCATCCAGTCTCTCGTACTCTGAAATATCAAATTTACTCTGCGCCAGGATTGCCCGGTCGATAGGGTTTTTAAAACCCTTCTGGTAATAGGCATTGAGACTGGCATAAAGAAGGATTTTTTCATTCTCCCCTCCCTTCATATCCCGGATAGAATGAAGTTGAAGCTCTCCTTCGGTCAGAGTACCAGTCTTGTCGGAACACAGCAAATTCATACTGCCGAGATTTTCAATTGAGGCCAACCTCTTGACAATTACTTTATTTTTCGCCATCTCTCTTGCGCCGTGAGAAAGGTTAACACTTATAATTGCAGGTAGAAGTTGGGGGGTAAGTCCGACTGCAAGCGCAAGGGAGAATAGGAAAGAGTCCAGAATCGGGCGCTGAAGATAAACATTGATTGCAAAGATTGCAATAACCATCAGCATGGTAACTTCCATCAGAAAATGTCCAAATTTTGCGATACCCCTTTCAAATTCAGTTTCTGGAGCACTGGTTTTTAACTCCTCTGATATCTTCCCAAACTCTGTTTTTTTCCCTGTAGTTACTGCCACTGCTTTTCCGCTTCCGCTCTCTACACTTGTTCCCATCCAGAGGGAGTTTGTACGCTGTGCAAGAGGAGTTTCTGCATTCAACGTTTCTGTTGATTTTTCCACTGGATAGGTCTCTCCAGTGAGAGTAGCTTCATTGACAAAAAGCCCCTTTGATTCCAAAATCAAGCAGTCGGCAGGAATTATATCGCCTGCATTGAAGATTATTATGTCTCCCGGTACTATTTGTTCTATAGGGATTTCCTCTTCTTTCCCATCTCTCAATACGGCTGCCTTCACCTCGACTGCACTGAGCAATTTTTCGAAGGCGTCTGCAGCACCTTTCTCCTGCCAGAAACCGAGCAGACTGCTGATCAGGATAATAGTTACAATAATTAAAGTGTCTGTAGTATCACCAAGAGAAAAAGATATTCCAGCTGCAAAAAGCAAAATAAGAGTAATTGGACTTTTAAATTGAGAAAGTAGGATTTTAAGAGTACTTGAACCTTTTTTTGGCTTGAGAAGATTGGCACCATATTTTTTAAGGCGTTCACTACTTTCTGAGCTATTCAAACCCTCATCGGTTGTTTGGAGCCTCTGGAGCATCTCTGGCACAGGAACACTCCAGAACTTAAAGCTACGTTGGTCTTGCGTCAACTGGATCCTCCTTATCTCCTGCTGAATCTTTTCATGATTCAGCGACTCTCAAGAGCGTGGCAAGTTCTTTTCCTTCATTTCCAATGGTTGACAGTTCTTTAGAGATTTCAGATTTTTCAAGATATTTCTCTGTCCTTCTCCCTTCTGGTTCTTCGATCTTGATGGTAATTTCCCCTTTAGTATATCCTTTTTCAAGGCACTCCGTTACGAGTTCTCCATATATGGAAGCAATTAGTTTCAGGCAGTCAAATACTTTATTTTCTTCAGTTACATTTTTCCCAGCAAGTGTAATACGCCTGAGCCTTTTTGATCCCACAAAATCTTTAAAAAAGTCCTTTAGCCTAATTATGAATGCATTAACAGAATCTCTGTTTAAGGCAGCAGCTAGTTCTTCATCCTGTGTGATTTCATAATCCTTGTGCATAATCAGAAAGGCTTTCTCATCCGATGAGATAATGAATCTGTTTTCCGCATCCTTGTCTTCGAGTACAGTTTTCAGGTTATTTTTCTCATGCGCAATATTCGTAATATAGAAGTCGGATACATCGAGTCTCTTTACTTTCTTCTCTCTTGATAGGATCCCGCTCTTTGTCCATATAGGCAAAGTCAGGCTTTGTAGATCTTTTACCTTTAGAGTATCTTGTGTAAAAAGAAGTTCAAACTCATACTGCATGTTGTTAACAAAACCAACCTGCTTTCCCCTCAGCGTTTTATCCTCGATGAAAGCATAATATGTGTTTTGAGCTCCATATATGCTATCTTCAAAGAAAGGACCAAGGGTTGAGAGGATCCTTGTATTGAGCTGCTGCGTCTCCATAAGGTCCAGTTTATTCTCCTTGTCAAGCTCTGCAAGCTTTTCATTTTTCTTTTCCAGCGCCGTGGTTGAAGAGGTCCCAAGAGTTCTCTCTCTAATCTCAAGAAGTTCAGCCGCATCTACTCCGACTGTGAGACTTTCAATATAATTCTTCATATCCTTCTCAAATATATCTATTTCTTGAATCTTTCTCTCGAAAATTGCAAGTCTTTCTTGACTCTCACTTTTTATCTTGATAGCCGACCTTTCCAGCGGTATGACTTCCTTTGAAATTCGTATAAAGTCCTGCATGTCTTGGATAAAATCTCTCTGGACAGGAAAATCGGTAGAATCCTGAAAAGTATATCGAATTTTAAGCCCCCCTTCTTTCCGCATAAAAAACGTTTTTATTTAAATTATGTTTTTTTAACATTTTAAGTTTATCAGCTTTGATTTTGAATAAAATAATGCGGTTTCTTTCTTTCAAGGGTTTCTTTAGATTAAGACTTTAAAAACTGCTACTTTCTAGATCTTATATTCCGTATCTTTTATTCCGTATCTTTTACATTTTTTAAAATCCCTAAATACTATCATATTTCTAAAAAAATTTATATACACACTGGCATTTCTAATCTTATCAGTGTAAATAATTTATGTCCAAAAAGCGCCATATTTTTTTAGTACTTACTAAATTTAATTATTCAATACTGTCAGAAAGATTTATATCAGTTATTGTGTAATCTTAGCTATATTATCATCATAAGATAATATACAGAGATGTGTGCCCTGCATTAAATTAAACGCTTGCAGTCGGTGAAAATTTAACTTACGACAGATTTTCACCTTGTGGTAACTGGTACGTGTCTCACGTCCAGAGCTGTTTTTGTCAGCGCTGGCACAAAAACGGGATTAACAGCTTCCCTGGTTGCAGCAAGAACCGATGAGGCTACTACTTGCCGCGTCAGGATCAGATGTTACCCCACTTCTACCAAAAACGATTACGGAGAAGCGTTGGGTTTCTTATCAACCGAACAGATAGGAACAATATCAATTCAATTATTCAGAGGGGGTTGGGTTGAGAAAATAGGGGTAAACTATATTACAATTGCCAAACAGCATTAATTTATTTAAACATTGAGTCTCCCACTACCTCAATATTTCTATGCTGTTTGTCGAAGATATTCTTATAGCTAAAAATCTGCTATATCTTCCAACTTATATATAATATTCAATAAGATCTAATATTCAATGTTTAAACTGGAATAAAAATTGAATATTTGAGGATAAGGTGCAGAACATGAAACAAAGTGTAATAAAACTTAGTGTGTTGCTCATGATATTCCTTCTCTCTGGGGTAGGAAGTGCACTTGCACTACCAAGTAGTCCTTTTTCACCGGCCAATGTGACCCTTGGTAATATGAGCGTTATAATCAACTACAACGGAACTGGTAGGCCGGGAGATGTTATGAAAATCACCGCAGATTTCAATAAATCTGTCGCTAATGCAACTATATCGATCACTAACAATCCTTTAGTAGGCGCCAGTAATGCAAATTTAGTAGGCGCTAGTAATGGAAACACTTTAGTGGATAATGCTCCGATGACACCACTAGGTGACAATGCCTTTTCTTATAACTATCCGATTCCAGAAGATCTAAGTGGTCTTTTGAATGTAGATGTAACTCCACGTGACTCTAGCGGAAATCCGATAATTCCAACTGACTCTGCCGGAGACCCGATGGGTGACGGAAGTTTTTCAGATCCTAATGGTGGTTTTGGAGTTGATCCATATATAAATATAATTAGCCCTAGCTCTGAGTTTGCCAGCAAAAGTTGTGTCGACTTCAATTTCACTGGGTACGATTACTACCAGGATGGAGGTCAAATTACCTACGCTTTCTTGCTGGATGGTGTTCAAAAAAATAACGGAGTTATAAACTCTGGTGAATATAAAAAACTTCAGTTTGAACTGGCTGAAGGTAAACACACATGGGAAGTTAAAACTAAAGACAGTATGGGAAGCCACACAACTGGGTCTCGCTCTCTGTATGTGGATACTAAATGTCCAAGTATAAAACTTAATTCTCCTCAAGATTGCTACAAAGAGGTAATAGGTGCTACTCAGTTCAACTTCACCTGTGAGGATGCTCTAGCTGCTCAGTATCCAAGTGACCTTACTCTCTCATACCAGTTGTATATAGATGGACAACTTGCTGAAAACTTCTCTAATTCTGGAGATCAGTTTTCCGGAAATGCAGTATCTGGACAATCCATAGCTAAGGAACTTCAGCTTCCTGATGGTGCCCACAACTGGTCAGTTTCAGTTCAGGACGGAGCTGGAAACAATGTTACGAGTGAAGTCCGGAAATTCTATGTGGACCTTAACGGGCTTACAGTAAATCTCGTTTCTCCTAATGGAGGATACGTTTCTGCGAACCCAGCATTCACCTTCACTGTTACAGGAAATAACTCCGAAAATAACTGGGGTGGATCATGGCCGCCTTTCGATAACGGGAATGAATCCAGTATATCAGGAGCAGGGTTACCTTTCGACTACAAACTTCTCATTGACGGTAAAGAAGTAAAAGCAAGTTGCAACTGTGGCGACTGTAACAACTGTAACGGAGGTAACAGCGGTGACGCTGGAAATAACGGCTGTGTAACATGTTCCAACGGAAGTTGCGACGGGAGTTGCTTCGTTGTCGGCAACGATAACTATTCCGTAACAGCTGCAGTAGCAGATGGATTTAACAAAAACTGGACAGTAGTTATTACTGACAGTACAACCGGCAAAATATACCAGCCTTCTTTGAAGTATTTCTCAGTTGATAGTGTTGCCCCGGCTCGTGTGGCAAATCTGAATGTTGTAGATACACCGGGTGAAACCTCCTGGACTGGTCTGACAAATTCTGTCGGATTATACGTTAGCTGGAATGCAAGCACCGAAACCGATCTTTCCCAAAATCCATATGATGTCTATATTAGCACCTCTGAGCCAAGCTGTATTGAGGATATGACAAAAGTAACCTCTGTGTCCAATACGAGTTTGACCATTCAGGACTACGCGGGAAAGCCCCTCGTCTACGGCAAGAACTACTGGATAGGTGTTGTTGCTCGCGATAATGCCTCCAATTACGACAAATGCTTCTCCGTGTGTGGTCCGGTCCAGACATATGAAGACATGACTATCACGCTTGAGGAAGGCTGGA
>JAMXLQ010000239.1 GCA_024280975.1 Methanosarcina sp. | reverse complement strand
TGAAAACCTTGACCTGGGAAAAGACGATATCGTACTCGTGGATACCGAAGCCGGAACTGAGCACTTTGGACGAGGAGTAGATAAGGACTTTGACTTGATCCTTGTTGTTGTTGACCCTTCCTACGAGTCCTTAAAGCTTTCAAAGAAATTTGATGAATTTGGTGCACAGTGCGGATGTAAGGTTTATTTCATACTTAATAAGGTTGAATCAGATATAAGGGAAGATATGCTGGCTGCTGTAAATTGCGTGAATGTAGTGGCTGAAATCCCGGAAAAAAGAGAAATTTTTAAAGCATCTCTTAAAGGCGAAGAACTCAATTTCGAGCTGGATGAAATCAAAAAGCTTGCAAAATTTCTGAGAAAAAATTGAGTCGTTTGTTCATAAGTTGAGAGTGAGAGAACCCTTTTTGATTTCTCCATGCTCTTTTTTTGTAAATCCCTTTACTGGCCGGGGTTGACTCCTGATCAATTTTTAACTCTTTTTTTCTTTTGTCAAAAAGTATGAACTTCTATTGTTTCTCACTTTTCTCTGCATGTTTATTCTCACGCAAGAGAAAGACTCAATGGCGACTATCCAAAAGTATATTATTTATCGTGTTATTTCCATAATACAAAAGTTTTACCTGATTTCGGACAGCGGATATGGTTTGCTAAGCTGTCCTTTTTGAACTTTAAACTTGATGGTGCTAATCGACAAGAATACTTAAGTTTGCTGACACTGATCAGTAACAATATACTTAATCTGTTATTCTAGCGATATTTTTTCCTGTTTAAATTATGGAGACAATAATTATGACAATGCGTGAGTACATGCTTGGAAACGTAGCAATTGCCCGCGGGCTTCTTGAAGGCGGCGTGCAGGTCCTTGCAGGTTATCCAGGAACTCCGTCTTCGGAGATTATAGATACACTTGCAGCCCGAGAAGACCGGGATTACCATGTAGAGTGGTCGGTTAATGAAAAGGTTGCAATGGAAGTTGTAGTCGGAGCTGCCTGGGCGGGCGTCCGTTCTGTGGTGACAATGAAGCATGTTGGGCTAAATGTTGCAGCCGACCCCTTTATGACTCTTGCGTATGCAGGGACTAAGGGCGGCCTGATTGCAATCGTTGCCGATGACCCTTCATGCCACTCTTCCCAGAATGAGCAGGATACGCGGCGTTATGCCCAGTTTGCCCTTGTGCCCTGTTTTGATCCTTCAACCCCCCAGGAAGCTAAGGATATGTTGCCCTATGCTTTTGAGTTTTCCGAAAGGTTCGAAGTTCCTGTAATCTTTAGGCCCACAACTCGGATTTCGCACGGAAAATCGGATATCGAACTTGGAGAGATTCCTGTAGAAAAGCCGGCCCCGAATTTTGAAAAACTTCTGGATCGCTGGGTTATGCTTCCAAAGAATGCCCGCCCGCGTCATACACATCTCCTTTCTATCCAGCAGCCCATTGAGGACGCCCTTGCCGAATCTCCCTGGAACTCCCTTGAGTTGAAACCCGATGCCAAATTAGGAGTAATAGGTGCAGGCATTGCTTCGGTGTACGCAAAAGAAGCACTTGTGGAGCTTGGACTTGAAGTTTCTTTCCTTAAAATTGGAGCTTATCCGGTTCCGAGAAAACTGATTCTCGAGCTGCTTAAAAATGTAGATGCCGTGCTCGTGTTCGAGGAGCTTGAACCTATCGTAGAAGAACAGGTAAAGATGATTGCGCAGGAAGCCGGGCTTGAGGTTTCGGTGCTTGGAAAAACCAACGGTTTTGTGCCGAGAGAAGGGGAACTGGACGTAAGTGCCTTCCTTGAGGTTCTTAAGAAAACTTTTGACCTTGATACAGAACCCGAGCCTTCAGGCACGTCTCTTGAGCTCGCTCCCCGCCCGCCTGCCCTTTGTGCAGGCTGCTCTCACAGGGCAACATTCTACTCAATGAAAAAGGTCTTTGGAAAGGATGCTATTTACCCCAGTGACATTGGCTGTTATACCCTCGGGATCCAGAGTGGAACTGTTGAGACTACGCTTTGCATGGGTTCAAGCATCAGTGTTGCCTCAGGACTTTACCATGCTGGGGAAAAGAGACCTATCTGCTGTTCCATAGGAGACTCTACCTTTTTCCACTCAGGAATGAACTCGCTTCTGAATGCTATTGTCAATAAAGCGAATATTACAGTTACTATTCTGGACAACCGTATTACAGCCATGACCGGGCATCAGCCAAATCCGGGCGTTGGCTATACGGCAACAGGAGAGCCGACCGTACAGGTTTCGCTTGCCGAACTTTGCAAAGCAATGGGTGCCGAATTCGTATCGGTTGTCGATCCCTACAGGCTTGAAGAAACTCAGGAAGCTTTTAAGGCAGCAAAAGAGTTTGAAGGCCCAGCTGTGGTTATCTCCAGGCAACCCTGCGTGATTTCAGGGAAAAGGGCAGGTATACGTAGAGTTCCGTATGTTGTTGAACCTGAAAAATGTGAAGGTTGCAAACAGTGCGTTAAGTTTGGTTGCCCTGCAATTGAGTTTAATGAGGAAAATAAATGTGCTGCGATTACCACCCTTTGCAGCGGGTGTGGAGTTTGTGCCCAGATCTGCAAGTTTGAAGCTATCCAGGAGGTGAAGCGATGAACCAGGCTGAGCAAAAGAAACTTGATCTTCTTATTACGGGAGTAGGAGGACAGGGTGCAATCCTTGCCTCGGATATTATTGGAAAAGCCGCAGTTACCGCAGGCCTGCCCATCAGGGCTGCAGAAACACACGGAATGGCCCAGCGCGGAGGTTCAGTTGTAAACCATATCCGGGTTGGGAATGACTATGGATCCATGATCCCAAAAAAAGGTGCAGACCTTCTGCTTGCCCTTGAGCCTATGGAAGCGGTCAGGTACCTTGATCTCCTGAAAGACGGTGGAGTTATTATAGTAAACACGCAACCCATAATTCCTGTAGCCGTCACCTCAGGCCTTACGAAATATCCAGAAGTCTCGGACATTCTTGATTTTCTTTCTCAAAAATACATAGTTAAAGCCTTCAATGCCGATGACGTGGCATTTGAAGCCGGGAATAGGTTTGCAATGAATGTCGTGATGGTAGGGGCAGTCTCAATCTATCTACCTATCTCGAAAGAAATTCTGCTTGAGAGTGTCAAAGCCCTTGTGCCGCAGAAAACAATTGAAGTGAATCTCAGGGCATTTGAAATGGGAAGGCAAAAAGTCGAGGAAAGTTAAACCTTTCCTTTTTATTTTTTCCCTTGCTCCTAGAGATTCTTTAGCATTATGCTATCTATCGATATATGTTTCATTAGCGGCGAATTTTCAAAAAGTAAGTTAATATATTTAAAAACTAGCAGATTAATTTACTTACTTTAATAACTATAACTTGAAAGAAAACTTTTTTATACTATAGTGTTATTGTTATTCTCAAAGTATACAACATTATTTCAATGGTTTTACAGTACCTGCAAGCAGGTGTCTTTATCATATAGAAACAGGATTTTATCAATAGAGGGTGTTAATATATTACTATCTAGCATTGTTTCGTCAAGTGCGGCTGCTTCGAGTGCAATCTCGATGATCACAACCCCTGGGCTTCCTCAGTATGGGGCTGCAATAGTTGTTGGGCTTATAGCTCTCCTCTCTCTAAAAGAGGTTCTTTCATCATCTGAAAAATGGAATAGATATCTTAGTAACTCTTTTAACGTGGCAATTCTTCCGTTGCTCTTCAGCTTTGCAGCAATTGTCCTCTTCAAGATTGAGAACATTATTTAATTGCAGCTTTCCTAGAGTAATCTTTTTATTTTTTTTACAAAGATCAGCAACTTTATACTTTTATTTTTTCCTCTAAAATTTCATATAAATAACTATTTCGATTTTTTAATCTCAAAATTTTGCAATTCTCACAATCGCTTTTATTTCCATATTGACTTTTCAACATCAGAAGTTCTTACTTCAAGGTCAAAATCTTTCAGTTATCTGACACCTACGGAACGTGGAGAAGAGCTTGGAGACTTGTTCTCGAAAGAGAAGGGGATGAACCAAGAAGCTTCTCCCTGGAAACTGAGTTGTCAGGCAAAGAATTCAGGGAGAGGTAATTCACGAAAATCTCAGAACCCAGTCCAGCCTTTTAGATAATAGGGCAGAATTCCGAATAGGAATACATTGATAAAGCCGTGCAGAACCGCAACAAAGGGCAGACTTTTTGTTTTGTAAAAAGCGAAACCTATGAAGAGTGCTATAAAACCTGTATAGAGAATTTCGTGGAAGGTACCATATCCTGAGTGCATAAGTCCGAATAGAGCGGCTGTAATTATTAATCCTTCTCTCATACCGAGCGTTTCCGAAAGCCTAACCTGGAGGATCGACCTGAAAATAAGTTCTTCGGTTAAGCCCACGAAAAAGATCATTATAAATGTAAGCTTAAGCAGGTTTACGATGGAAAGGTCAGGGATCAGGTTACCGGGCCGGATGATCAGATATTCCCCAAGTCCAAGCAGAAAACCCAGTGGAATCGAGAGAATCATATAACCCAAGAGGTGCTTTGCAGTAATCCCTACCTGCTCAAAAGAGTATTGTTGATGAGTTACTATAATTGCCAGGGGAACTAAAAGAGGAGCGTAGACGAAGACGAAGGTATAAAGGGTGGTTGTAAAAAATATAGGCATAGAAAGGTTTACCAATCTCAGGACAGGGAGAAGCATTAGAGCTTGATAAATTCTGTATACTTTGAGATCTTTTACAAATATGTTG
>JAMXLQ010000238.1 GCA_024280975.1 Methanosarcina sp. | reverse complement strand
TGAGTTGAGAGATTGTACATATAAATATCTTCTTTTCCATTACGGCGATCTTGCCACACTATCCTATCACCATAGATAGCTGGAGACGAACCTAACGAGGACTGTCCGCTGTAAGAGATCCGGCTTTCTTTCTCAGTTGAGAGGTTATACATGTAGACATCCCCTATTCCTCTAGTAAGGACGTCTAAATTGCGTTCATCCTGCCATATTATCCTATCACCATAAATAGAGGGATTTGATGCAAGTCCGCTAGTAGTAATTCGAGTTTCCTTCTTAGTGGATAAATCATACATGTAAATATCCAATGTGCCCCTAGAATTGTTATGTTTGTCTATAATAGTTCCATTATCCCCATCACCCACCCATACTATTTTGTTACCATAAATACCAGGATCACTTACAGATGATATGTTTGTGATTATCTTTGTTTGCGTATGAGTGGAAATGTTGTACATATAGATGTCAGTCTTGTAGTTGCGCTCCGCAGCCCACACAACTCTATCACCGTAAATATCAGGAACGCAATAGGACACATTCTCTGTGATTAGTGAGCTTGTAGAATTAAGTATATCATACACGCAAAGTTTGCTGGTATTCTCAACATCAATATCATTATAAAGATACCATACAATTTTATTATCATAGATGGCAGGATGTGCTGCATTATAATTTTCAGGTACACTAACTGTAGTATCATTTCCGGTTTTTAAGTCATAAAGATGAATTTTATTCCAATGTGACCACACCACTTTGCCACCATAAATAGAAGGCCCTACATTCACTCCAATATCTTCTGAGAGCCTAATTTCTTGGGCAGCTAATGCTACGGATGAAATAAAAATAGAAAACACAAAAAATAAGACCGTTGAAGCTAAAGCTATCGAGTAAAATTTCTTGTTAACTTTCACTAGTTTCTTCCCCTTATGTTCATCTAAAAAACGTTAATTCCCAAAGCATGAGTTTAGTTTTTAATTCTTTAATTTAAATTCGGGAAATATAAAGAGAAAAGAATTTAAGATCATTCATTAAAAGTTAGTATTATGGTAAATCAAGGCGGAATTAATATACCAAAATGATTAGGTACAAAAACTTACAAGATGTCTTAAAAATTCATACTTCCATGGAACTACCAGTAGAAAGTTCCGAAATCGTTGAAACTCCCTTCTGCGTGAAAGAGTAAACAAGGCCATAAAGAAAAAATTCGAGAAAGATAGGCTAGGTGAGGAGAATTCAGAGTCTAACATATAGGACCAAATATTATTAGAAGATTCAATAAAAAAGAAGAAATTTAACAGACGAATACAAAAAATTATCTTTCAATATGCGAGAGTTGCCCAGCCAGGGTAAAGGCGATAGGTTCAGAGCCTATTCTCGTAGGAGTTCATGCGTTCGAATCGCACCTCTCACATCAAACTTTTTTTCATGACTTATTCTAAGCCCATTATATCCTTTTTTCATACTCCCTAAGTTAAAATTCAATAAAGAAAATTTAATTTCGAGCTTTTCTTAAAGCCTTTACTTGTGTTATAGGTTGACGGGGTTCCTTAAGTATGTCCTTTATATGCGAGGGTTACGCAGTCAGGTCAAAGGCGATGGACTTAAGATCTATATACAGGACTAAATAAAATAAGAGGTAACTCCAGCGAAAGGATAGGTCAGACTTAATATCTGACCACGAAGGTATTCGTGGGTTCGAATCCCACCCCTCGCACTGACTTTTTATAGGACTTTGGATTTTGCCTTTTTTACCTTCTTTTATACAGGAGTACTGCAAGCAGGCTAGCTGTTCCGTAATATACTTCAAAACCTGGTGTACTCAGAATTTCCTTTTGTTCTTTTTGTGGTTCTTTATTCTCTGTATTGTTTTCATTAACCGTTTCGGGATAAGCAATGTTTATTTTTTTTACAGTTTCAGATGGTTTCGCTGTACCCGTTATTGCAAATGAAGAAAACCCTGAAGTTTCGGCTGTGAAATACAGGAATTTGTCATCTTCTACTGACAGGTTTACTGGAAATTGCTTCCATTTTTTATCGACGTATCTGTTAAGAATGATCGAAGATTTGCCGATATTTTTGTCTTTTACCCAGGATTTTTCAACCTTGAAGCAAATAACTGGGTTTTCGATATTCTTTGAGAGTGCGATTCCTCCATTCCCAACCCAGATATTAAAGGATTTGTAGACTTCACCTTCTGGTAGTCCGGAAACCAGAGCAGATTTCCCTTTGAGCTGTTCAGCAATGGTTGTAGTCTTGCCAAAGGTTTTCTTTGCATCAAAACTCACATACACAACACAGGTTGCATTCTTTGGGAAATCAAACTTTACAGGCTTTCCACTTGTAATAAAAGTCTGTGAAAGTTCTTTTACCTGGACATTACTTGCAGGTTCAGGAGAACCACCTGCCCCACCACCACTAGAACTGCTATGGCTACTTCCTCCACTACTGCCACCATTTGAGCTGCTTTCTTCAAATACAGTAACTGTAGCAGTTTTTGAGGCAGTTCCATTT
>JAMXLQ010000237.1 GCA_024280975.1 Methanosarcina sp. | reverse complement strand
CTTGACTTGCATTTTCAATTTGTTTTTTGTGAATGGAAAGTACTTTATTTGTTTGCCCTTTCTCACGAAAGTATGCTCATCAATCCAATCTAACCAGTCGTAAACATCATCTTTAGTGAACTCTTGTAGATTCCTGTCACCGCACCAGACTATAAAGTTGTTCAACGAATATGATATGGTATTGACTGTGATGTCCGAAAGTCCCTCTGCCTTGTATTTCTTCATGTATGAGCGAAGGGGACTTTTATTGCTATCATTTATATCATAATAGGAAAAAAAGCATATAAACTATCAAGTTAGCAATAATAGTTTTCTTCAAACCAAAAAGGCTTTTATTCACTAAATCCAAATGCAAAATAGATTAGAGCTTACGTAATAAACTAAAAACAGTAGCATGAAATTGCAAGATGTCTAAGTCAATGTATTTATGACAAATTGGGGGATTTATTGAAAACCTATGGCAATTTTTGGCCTGGTGATACCAGAAAATCCTTAAATAGTCGCCACTGTTGAGACAGAAGAAACCGAGGAAATGTATCCTCATTACAGTGCCTTATCTCCGGGAAAAACTTGAGGCTTTTCTGGACCGATATTGGGTTAATTACGAGGAAACGATGTGGGTTAGAATAAAACCGGATGTAAGGTGGTGGAACGGTTAGCCTCTGAGTTAGACCACATCGTTTCCGATCTAAACAGGATCTAGGCATCTTGAATATTTTTAAGATAACATCTCTGGCTAAACTGATCAGAGAAAAAAGTGCATTGAAAAACTGATCAGAGAAAAAAGTGCATTGAAAATATCTCTGACTAAACTAATTAGAGAAAAGTGCATAGAATTGAAAGTTAGAGCTTTCCATTATATGTGAAGGGGGTACTATGTCTCAGAAAACAATTGGAAAGGATTATCTAACGATGGGTGATGTTGTACTGGATGATAAAAGAGTACTTGTAAGGGTGGACTTTAACTCGCCCATGGACGACAACGGAAACATCCTGGACAATAGGAAAATTAAGAGTCATTTGCCGACGTTGCAGGCCTTGGAGCATTCAAAAGTAGTTCTGATGTCTCATCAGGGTCGACCTGGAGATAAGGACTATACAACCCTAGAAGCCCATGCAAAGCTGGCAACAAAGCTTTTAGGTCGAGAAGTGATCTACGAGGATGATATATTCAGCTCTTGTGCAAGGAATGCTATAAAATCCCTTGCTCAAGGAGAGATCCTGCTCCTTGAGAACACGCGTTTCAATGCCGAGGAGATCATGAACCGCGCTCCTGAGGAACAGGCTAAAAGCCAAATGGTCAAGAAGTTGTATCCATTATTTGATCTCTTTATAAACGACGCTTTTTCAGTTTCCCATAGATCTCAGTGTTCTGTGATAGGGTTTACAGAGATTTTGCCTAGCGTTGCTGGCATTCTTATGGACAAGGAAATTACAGGCTTAGACAAAGCCTTGAAATGTCATGAGCATCCAGCAATCTTTGTATTGGGAGGGGCAAAAGCCAACGACTCCATAAAGGCGATTTCTAATATTCTCAAGCGGGATGGCGCTGATAAGATCCTTACCACTGGAGTAGTAGCTACGGTATTTATGATGGCAATGGGCATCGATGTAGGCGAGATCAACAGGAAATTCATTGAAGACGAGAAATATATAGACCAGATCTCGATCGCTTCCAAGCTACTCAAAGAGTATTCAAGCAAGATCGTCGTGCCTGAGGATGTAGCGCTAAACAATGGTGGAGAACGTCAAGAAGTCGAAGTAGGCAAGATAAAAGAAGATCTTCAAATAGCTGATATTGGCCGAGAGACCATCGAAAACTATTACAAATATATTAAGGAAGCAAAGTTATGCGTTTTTCACGGCCCAACTGGTATTTTCGAGCTGGATAAGTTCAGGCTTGGCACAGATGAACTTCTTAAGGCTGCAACTCAAGCAAGCTACTCTGTTGCAGGAGGAGGGCACACCTTAGATGCCATTGATCAACTTGGTCTAGAATCAAAGTTCTCCCACTTAAGCATGGGTGGAGGTGCAAGCATAACCTATCTCTCTGGCGAGCCCTTGCCAGGAATCACAGCTCTAAAAAACAATGCATCCAGGTACCGTAACGGTTAAACGGTCTCTACAAGCTGTGTTTTCTATATACGATTCACGACCTTGAGGTACGAAGAAAGCATGAACTCTATCAAATCACGGAAAAGTCAATTATAGATGTCAATTTAAGCAGTTTGAAATTTTGTGCCATTATTTCTCAATTCAACTGTGTGAATCAAACTTATATTTCCTCAAAGAATTCCTTGATTACTTACTTTTTAGACAATTAGCTGATGCAAAAGGCTTTGTATTCATGACATTTTATTTATTTAAATCCAAATGCAAATAGCTCAGGGCTTACGCGGTAAACCGAAAAGAATAGCATGAAATCTCAATTTCTAGTTATTGTAACTGTTTGCTCATGCTTTTTGCTCTAAATACGCAAGTCCTAAAGACACGAGATTACTAAATTTATTGAAAAGGGGGGCTTTAAATGAGAATGACGACACAGCAGAATCTCATCAATGCATTTGGGGGAGAAAGTCAAGCATATATGAGGTATGTGCATTTTGCAAATCAAGCCGAGATAGAAAAACTTAATAATGTGGCTCGATTGTTCCGCGCAATCGCTCATGCTGAATATATACACGCAGGAGACCATTTTCAGGAGTTAAAACACCTCGATGGGGGATTTGTCGCCAATAGTATGGCAGTTTTTGGACCGGGTGATACCAAGAAAAACCTTAAACTGGCCATTGCTGGTGAAACATATGAGATAGAGGAAATGTATCCTACATACATTGAAGTAGCAAAATTTCAGGAAGAAAAAGGTGCGCAAAGAAGTTTTGAATGGTCTTGGGGTACTGAAAAAATGCATAAAATGCTCTACGAAAAAGCATTAGAATCGGTGAATTCAGGAAAAGACGTAGAACTAGGTCCTATTCAAGTTTGCGAGGTATGCGGATATACTCTTGAAGGTGATGCACCTGATGTATGTCCTATATGTGGCGCATTGAAAGAAAAATTTACAGCGTTTGAATAAGAGTCCTTTCGAAGAGTCAAAACGACTAGTTAAAAAGTGATAGTCTGTCTATAGCATCGATTATGTGGCTCTTTAAACTATATCGATTGTATAAGTCGCAGAATATGCCACAATACCTTTCGGATTGGCTCTTAATTAGAATTATCCTGAATCGAATAGAGATTACGCAGTTAAACTGAGAACTCGATGTTGTTAACCTTCAACTGCCTGATAAGCAAACTTGACCATCGCATTTAATGTACCTGATTTTGGACTTTAAGCGCGTAAATCCTAAGATATAGAAATAAAAAGGACAGGATAACAATGGCTAAAGCAAAAATTGCGGTAAATGGTTACGGAACTATAGGAAAAAGGGTTGCAGATGCCGTTAGGGCTCAGGATGATATGGAAGTTATCGGAGTTTCCAAAACAAAGCCGAATTATGAAGCTTCAGTAGCTCACCAGCTAGGATATAACATATATGCTCCTGCTGAGAATACTGAAGCTTTTGAGAAAGCAGGAATGCCGGCAGCCGGAACTGTTGAAGAGATGCTAGAAAAAGCTGACCTGGTTGTGGACTGCACTCCAGGGGGAGTTGGGGAAGAAAATAAGCCTATGTACGAGAAAGTCGGGATAAAGGCAATCTGGCAGGGGGGCGAGAGCCATCCGCTTGCAGGCTTCTCTTTTAATGCGGAGAGTAACTACGAACAGGCTCTGGGTCGCGACCTGGTAAGGGTTGTTTCCTGCAACACCACAGGGATTTGCAGGGCCATTTCACCTATAGACAGAGAACTTGGAGTAAATAAGGTGAGGGTAAGTCTTGCAAGAAGAGCAGTTGATCCTAACGATATTAAAAAGGGGCCTGTTAATGCAATCGTACTCAACCCGGTTAAACTTCCGTCTCATCACGGACCGGACGTGAGGAGTGTTCTCCCGCACATTAACATAACGACTGCAGCTACAAAAGTCCCGACAACTCTTATGCATGTGCACACTGTAAATATGGAGGTCAATAAGGATTGCACTGCAGAAGATATTAGAAATATCTTTGGTTCCCAGTCCAGGATCCGTTTAATAGGGCAGGGGATTACTTCAACAGCCGAAATTATTGAATTTGCGCGGGATATTGGGCGCCCCAGGCATGATATGTGGGAGCTCTGTATCTGGCCTGAATCCATTACAGTGACTGAGAAGGAGCTTTACTTCTTCCAGGCTATTCATCAGGAGTCTATAGTAGTTCCAGAAAATGTGGATGCTATCAGAGCAATGATGGAACTGGAGAGTGACGGTTCAAAATCGATCGAGAAGACAAACAAAGCTATTGGATTATGTAATAAATAAAAATTAAGGGATCAAAATTAGGGCAACGGAGAATTAACGAGTTTTAAGTAATAAAATAATCGGGTGGATATGGCCCGATTATCATCTTTTTTCCCCTTCTTTTTTACCTTCCAGTTCCTTTTCCGCTTCTAGAACTTTAAGGGTAACTTTCATAACCGAGTCCGGATTAAGTGAAATGGAATCTATTCCCTGTTTTACCAGGAACTCTGCAATTTCTGGATAGTCGCTAGGTGCCTGTCCGCAGATTCCGCTGTGTCTTCCATTCTGTTTTGCTCCTTGTACGGCCATTGCCATTATTTTCATAACCCCTGGATCCCGCTCATCGAATTCTGCAGTAAGGATTTACGAGT
>JAMXLQ010000236.1 GCA_024280975.1 Methanosarcina sp. | reverse complement strand
TAGATTATCTGCCCGCATAGCCCCAAAGAGTATCATCCAGGTTGGGCTACTCGTACTTATTGCAGGGCTTTTACTGGCTATCGCAACTATTAATGTGGAGGTCAGAGGGCTTGCCCTGCTAACAGGCTTTGCCTTGATAGTTATAGGCACAGGAGTTATAGCATCCCAGATAATGAATCTCGTCCTCTCTCAGGTAGTTCCTGAAAGGACGAGCGAGACAGCTGCCCTTATGAGCACTTCCCAGAACCTAGGCATGGCTATCGGGACTGCCTTGATGGGTTCAATCATCATTGTGGGACTGGTAGGAGGAGCCATTACCCTCATCGATGACAGTACTGTTATTCCAGGGGATCTCAAGCCCTCCTTGATATTGGCAGTAGAGGATAATATCCGATTTTTGAGTGATGAAGAACTGATGGCTATCCTGAAAGATGCCCCTCCTGACCTTTCACAGGAGATCTTGAGAATTAACGAAATAGCCCGCATTCACGGAATAAAAGCTTCCCTTTGGGGGCTGGTGATTTTTGCAATATTCGGTATAATCGCCTCAATCTTTTTGCCGCCTGATATTCTGGTTCCCTCGCAAACCGAGCGGTAAAATGCCTACAGGTGAGAAATTTTAAAAGGGTATTTACGACTGGAAGAATTATTTCTAAACTATATCATGATCAAAAACGCCAGGATAAGAAAATTTCTCTTTTATCATCCGTTTTGTTGAAATTAAAGACCTTTTTATCCATTTTCATGAAATCTCTATTAAAAGCAGGATCTTTCTGCCAATTAAAACTCTTAAGCCCTTTTTTCATGGAATAATAATATTGAGAATGAAAAGATATATATCTACAGTTTTTGCAGTAGGGATGATGAGATCTACCCTGATCACAATTCTTTTGTCTTCCGAAAAAAGAACCGACCTGCTTCTCCTCCTCAAAGAAAAACCCAGGACAATTGAAGAGATCAATAATGAGCTTGATACGAACTCAGTTGCGATCCTGCCCCAGCTTAAAAAGCTAAAGGAAAACGGGCTCGTGATTCAGCAGGATAAAATATATGAGCTTTCCCTGCTTGGAAAAATTATTGTCCGAAAAATGGAGTCTCTTGTAAAATCTTTAAGGCAGCTTGAAAACGACTACAATTAAGCTGGCCTTTGAGATATTTCTAACTTAGCTCTGCTAAACCTTTTTCCTGAACCTGCGAATCCGATAGTAATCCGATAGTATATTGAAGACTGAAGCAAAGATGCGGATGAGATGTTCCTGCCACTCTCAATCTCTGCTGCCAGCTAATGAAGAAGTACTGGGTTTATCCTCACTTATCAAGCCTTTTAGGGATTTGTCCCTGTTTTTCAAGCCTTTAAAGAACTTATCCCTGTTTTTCAAGCCTTTTAAAAATTTATCCCTGCTTTTCAACCTTTTTAGGAACTTCTCCCTGATTTTTAAGTCTTTTTAAAAATTTATTCATGCATTTCAAGCTGTTTTTGAGCTTTTTCCCTTACTTCTGCAAAAATGTCTTTTCCTTTTGCATCGATCCCTACAATAAGCGGCCCGAATTCCTCCACTCTGAGCACCCAGACAGCCTCAGGCATTCCAAGATCAAGCCAGTGGACGGCTTTTACTTCCTTGATTAACTCTGCGGCAAGGGCTGCACATCCGCCTGTATAAGCCAAATAAACGCATTTGTTCTTTAAGGCATCAGTTATACCCTTCATTCCACCTTTTCCGATGATTGCCCGAACTCCGTGAGCTTTCAGGAGAGGAGGCGTCATTTTTGACATCCTGCCGCTGGTTGTAGGACCTGCTGATACTACTTTCCAGCCGTTTTTGGTTTGTTGCATAAGTGGGCCACAGTGGTAGATCACTGCTCCTTCAAGGGAAAAAGGAAGTCCTTCTTTCTTTTCTTCCATCTCGAGAATTCTAGCATGAGCTTCATCCCTGGCCGTCAGGATTTCTCCTGAGATATAGACAATATCTCCCGCATTGAGTTTCTCGATATCTTCTTTCTTCAGCGGAGTTTGCAGGTGATACTCCATCATTCATCCCCCCTGAATACGACCGAAGCATGTCTATTTGCCCAGCACTGAATATTTACTGCAACCGGAAGGGATGCCGTGTGGCAGTGAGCAGTTTTCACGCGCACTGCAAGGGCAGTTGTGCTGCCACCAAGCCCCATACAGCCGATTCCAAGAGCGTTTACAGCCTCAAAGATTTCTCTTTCTAGTCCCTTCATCGGGGCATCAAGGGGCTCAAGCAGGGCTTCTTTTGCAAGCCTGGCTGCGGCATCAAAAGAACCCCCGATCCCGACTCCTATGGTCAGGGGAGGACAGGGCATTCCTCCAGCGTTTACTATGGTCTGGAGTACAAAGTTTTTGATATTTCCGGTTTCTGTCGGGTTAAACATACGCAGAGAACTCATATTTTCCGAACCCGCGCCTTTAGGGGCAGCAGTGAGCTTTAACTGGTTTTTGGGAACGGATTTCCAGTGAATATCCGGAATTCCAGTCCCAATATTATTTCCACTGTTCTTTCGGGTCAGAGGATCAACGGCGTTCGGGCGGAGAGGAATTTCGGTTGTTGCAATGATTACAGCCTCCCTGATTGCTGCCTCCAGATCAAAGTCAAACTGAAACTCAGTTCCGATTTCCACAAAAAAGATCATGATGCCCGTATCCTGGCACATCGGAACTCCATGCTTTTTTGCAATCTCAAGGTTTCTCAGAATTGCCTGAAGCTGAGATTTTGCAACCTGATTTTCTTCTGCGGTTTCAGCTTTCCTGAGTGCATTCACTACATCGTCAGGAAGTTCGATTTCTGCTTTCCTTAAAAGGTCTGCAGTAGACCGGATAAAGCTTTCGCGGCTAATTTTCGAAGACAAAAAACCACCATTTTGTGAGAGAAATAAATTTTATAGGAGTAGGCACGAATACAGAGTATATAATGTGAGCGCCTTAAAGATTAAAATATAAGGACTAAATACTGAAACATTTTTCTGAGCCAATTTCCAGCAATTGCGGATAATTTAGAGATTAAGCTAATTTTTGCACTTACTTAAGGCAAATAAATACTTCTAATTCGTGGAAAAACAGATTAAGCATTACCTACTAGGCAGCCAAGTATATGCATATAAATTAACATATAAACTTAAAAATAGAGATTTTATAAACGCTTGACGAAACTTAAAAAAAGTATCAAACAAGGTTTACATGAGCACAAGGAAGGTTTATATCACCCAAACTGG
The DNA here is from genome assembly GCA_024280975.1 of Methanosarcina sp. GTDB lineage: Archaea > Halobacteriota > Methanosarcinia > Methanosarcinales > Methanosarcinaceae > Methanosarcina. The sequence goes on along the minus strand of JAMXLQ010000236.1, from coordinate 2,092 downwards.
AAGATCTGAAATAAGATGTCTCTTTTTAATGTTGCTGCTAGCACTTATTCTACCCATTACTTCGGTAGCTTCTGAGTCAGAGTATCCAAGAATTTTAGACCACCCATGGGATCATTCCCCTATCACCGTATATATAGATAACAAAAGTGTACCTCCACACTATAGTCCTACATATTACACACAGGTACAAAAAGCTCTGAATTACTGGGAAGAAGGAGGAAACAGAAAACTGGAGTACACTCCTGTTTTTGAAATTGTGGATTCCGAAAAAGCTGATATCAGGATAAGGTGGATAGAAAACCTGCAGAAAGATCAAGGTGCTCCTAATGGAGTTGCAGGCGATACAATTCCATTTGTCGTCAACGGGCGGTTTGTACGCGTAGATATCGCGTTTGGAGTTGGAACTTATCAGTGGGGCGAATGGGTCCCGTATAGTGATACTGCAATGCTCGCCATTGCTGAGCATGAATTGGGGCACGCTTTAGGGTTAGATCATAGCAGCGACAAGCAAGACATTATGTATCCTACCAACGAGCAGATAAATAACACAAATCCCATTCTAAGTAAATACAGTTCCCTTTTACTTATTGCAGCTTATGCATTTCTTGCTATCATCGTCTTTATCTCTGTAAACTGGCTACTTAGCAGGAAAAAATGAAAAGAACTTGAGGATGAAAACTTTAAGTAAGGATTTCTCGGCATTCTGTGTAATCTAAGCTTCTTTAGGCTTTTGGACTTTATAGGCAACACAATCCTCCTTGTAGCACAATACCATCCTCATTTCTGTCAAGTATAACTTTGAGGTTTTTATCATGTCTACAATGAATGTTTTTGCAATCGTCAGAGCTATCATTTATTCATGCTCTGTAGATTCTTACTTTTCTGCGCCCTTTATGTACGGCTTTATAGCTATACGATTTTCAGGATATGCGATTTTGCTCCGCTTGCGGATAAAGGATTCTTCAAGGTCGGCTCCCATCTGCTGCGCCAGCCTCGAAGGAATACCCATTATCATCAATTCGGGGGGCAGCCAGGGATTTCCTGTAGGATCAACTGGTCCTACATAAGACGAGTCTTTCGGCGCATTTTCTGCCATGCCTGCCGGAAAAGCTATCATAGTAGCACAGATAGGTCCTCCGGGTATCACGGTTTTAAAAAAAGGATCAGAGTTACTGAACTGTGCCAGTCCGCAGAGATTCCTGATCTGCTCGCTGCCTGCAAAGACAATGAAAGATCTAACAGTCTCAGGTTCAAGATCGTAAGTACATGGAGCAATGACTATATATTTGCCGTGCGGGGTAATTTTTCCTGCTCGTTTTCTCTGCTCATCGAATAGTTCAGGAGTTGCCTTTAAATGCTCTGCAGCACCTCCGTGGAAATCTGGCGTGCCTATAGTCACGAAGTATTTCAGCTTTGGATGCGGTTCCGCAAGTCCCATCCAGACCATTCCACCAGTGCAACACTGTTCGTGACCTGCTTCAATATATATTGAAGGTGTTTCTTCAAAGGAAGCAGAAATGTATATCGACTTTGCTATACAGCGGTCTACCGTGTATGACGGAACTGCTCCATCAGGGATTTCATCCGTACTGTAGACACATAAAGGACGTAATTTCAACCTGCCGGCTTCTGTAAGCCTTCTCCCCAGTTCTTCAAGCCTTATCATAATATCTCCATTAAACTAACATTAACAAGCTCTCTGAAAAGCTATTATTCTTTTAACCAGCCTTTTTCCATCCAGTAATCGCAGTTATGCGTCCATTTTTCTTTATTGGCAAGGATAACGTACTTGAATCGTTCTCTCCAGGCTTCGTGTCTGGCTTCTTGTTCAGGGTATTGTCTTTTTTCTTTTATTGCTTCAACAAGATCTTTGCCCATTTCATGCGATTTTTCAACGGCTACTTCCATTGCTTCGGGCCCCTTTGCTACTGAACAGCCCAACCCTCCGATAGTTTTTCCTCCACATTGTACTATAAAATTATCCATAATTCCAAGGACAAAGTCGAGTTCATCACTGCCTGCCGTTGTCAGCGAGAGACCATATTTTCCGTCAAAGAGCTGTTCATGAATGACAAGTGGGCTTCTGTCAAAC
>JAMXLQ010000235.1 GCA_024280975.1 Methanosarcina sp. | reverse complement strand
GCTCGTAGGGTTAATGCTGGACCAGGTGCTGAAAAGGAAAAAACTCAGAAACTTATACAGCTTTTTTCCTCCATACTGTTTATCGCCTTTCTCGTTATTTCCGCATTTGACCATCGTTTTGGTTGGTCGCATGTCCCGTTCTACATAGTCATTCTGGGAGACACTCTTGTGGCGTTGGGATTTTTTCTACTATTTCTCGTTTTCAGAGAAAACGCTTTTGCGTCCGCAATTATCGAAGTAGCCGCCGATCAAAAAGTAATAACAACTGGACCGTATAGCATAGTACGCCATCCATTGTATGTTAGTGGTCTCATTATGATGTTAGGCATCCCTCTCGCACTTGGCTCGTGGTGGGGTTTACTCATATTTATTCCCTTTACGCTGGGAATTATCTGGAGACTTCTTGATGAAGAAAAGTTTCTATCTAAAAATCTATCAGGCTATAAAGAATACTGCCAAAAAGTTCGTTATAGATTAATTCCATTTTTATGGTAGGTATTGTCATAGTTATAGTCAACTCAGTAATTAATCAGGGCTTACACACTTGATGGTAGATCCTGGAAAACATCGCAGAATTGAAAGGGTTGCTCAACTAGGAAGTGCCAAGACTATTATCTAAAACAAATTTTTATTTCAATTGGATCCCCATTTACTTACAGTGATGTAAGCCAGCGTAAATTTGATTATAGCATGGTACGTATCTAAAAGGGGGTTAAGGGCCGTGGCGAATGTTAGTGTTAAGCGAGTTCCAAAAGAGAAGTTACAGCAGGAAGTTGAAGACTATATCGTTTCCGGGTGGAAGCTTAAACGCCATAATGAAAATGTAGCCATTTTAACCAAACCTGGTGGGTGGGGTTCTGGGGCTGGTCATATACTGGTATTCTTGTTAACTGCTTGGTTTACTATTTTTATTGGCAATTTAATTTATGCTTTATATTGTCGACTTACTTCCGGTAGCGAATTGCAGATTAAAGCTGATAATTAAATTAGAGATTGCGCAGCTTTTGAGATTCAGGCATTCACTGGCCTAACTTTAGATGAGGTGTTACCCGCCTGATCGGAACCCGACGTCGGTGAATATTGCACTCCGGAAATAGTGGTAGTGATAACCTAATGGTAGTGACAACCCTTCGGAAAAAAGGATATTATCGAATCAGATTGGAGAAAACAAAGATGAATACATCAACAAAAGCTTGGCCTACTTCCCTGGGAATATTCACAATTTGGCTGATTATCGTTGTAGGGGGAGGACTGTTGCAGGTTAGAGGACAGCCTACTCAACTTGATGAACTGGTTAAAAACCAGCTTGTTTTTGGAGTGCTTGGTGCAATCGTCTTTTTGTTTGGGGTAATTACCTATTTAAAATGGTGGGATAGTGTCGGGTGGAAAGGCCCGAATAATCCACGGAATTTGCGCCTGTTATGGCTCCCGGCTCTGTTCCTTTTTCTTCTGCTAGTGACAGTTTTATTTACAGGCCTGCCCTCAACTCGGGTACTTTCAATTGTAATTTTCAATACCTTGATGGTAGGTATCAGCGAAGAGTTGATGTTTCGAGGCGTATTGTTTCATGGAGTCTCATCGTCATTTGGGATCTGGCGTGCAGTGTGGATCACAGCAATTATTTTCGGTTCGGTCCATACGTTAAACAGCTTAATAACTGGAGACTTTAAAACGAGTGTAGTACAGGCTTTTTTTGCAGGCATGTTTGGGGTATGGGCAGTAGCTTTGCGGGTCCGCCTCGACACAGTAATTCCGTTAATTATTATTCATTGGTTATGGGATTGCCTGGCATTTCTGACAGGTCCCTCTCAGGGACTGGTGTTATTACTCTTTTCGTTTATTCTGTTCTTTTATGGCATCTGGCTATTACGAAACTATCGACACGGCAAAGTAGACTTGCAAGGATAGCCGGTTTATTTTTTTCGATCAACCCTTTTTAAAAGAGTTGTGCCACAACCGTTGAGCCGCAACCGTTGAGCCGGTTGATCAAAACCGTTGCGCCGGTTTATCACGCAGAAAATGCCGTTTTCGATCAAACCTTTTTCGAAAAGGTTTGCGGGCAAGCCTTTTTCGAGAAGGTTTGATTTTCGAATAAAGGTGGAAACTTGGCACAACTGAAAAAGCCATGTCAGCAGTAAGCTTTAAGCAAGTTTTCAAGGAAAATCCAGACTTTCTCAATCGAAGGAATGAAGATTCTTTCCGAAGGGCAGTGTGGATCTTTTATCGTCGGCCCGAAAGAAATCATTTCCATACCCTCATGCACCGAACCGATTATTCCGCATTCAAGCCCTGCGTGAATCACTTTAATCTCAGGCTCTTCTCCAAAAGTTTCGGTATAAACCTGCTTGCATTTTAAGAGCAATTCGGATTTCAGATCGGGCTCCCAGGCAGGATATCCGGGCTCATGCTCAACCCATGCACCTGCGAGCTTTGCGACGGCTTCCACCTTTCCGCTAATTTCAGCCAGCCTAGGATTGTTTGAACTGCGCTGGCTTGACACGATCATTACTTCATTTTCAGTCGTCCGTACCGTTGCAAGGTTATTTGAGGTTTCGACAAGTCCCTGAATAGTCTCTGACATCCTGTAAACCCCATGCGGCAGTCCCAGGATCAGCTCTATCAGCTTCTCTTCGGTCTTAGCCGAAAAGATCTGAACACGGGATACTTCTTCTATGGGAATCTTATTTTCTGCAACTTCAAAAATTGTTTCCCTGCTAATTTCTTCAATATTCAAAGTAAGCTCAGGGTCGGTTTTTAAATATTCAGCTCTAAACGCCTGCCTGATACCCGAAACGGCTTTCTCGACCTTTTCGAGTTTTTCCCTATGGAGTGCAACAAAAGCTTCTGCAGTACTGGGAATTGCATTATGGACACTGCCTCCGTTTAGCAGAACAAGCCTTACATTTTCTGCCTCAAGCTTTTCCCTGAGTTTGGCCAGTGCCAGGGAGAGCAGCTGTATTCCATTTGCGCGCTGCTTATTGATTTCAACTCCTGAATGCCCGCCTTCCAGTCCTTCAACCGAGAGCCTGAAAAACTTGAATAAATTTTCTTTTTTAGTGTCGAGTAGTTCCCATTCAACAGGTAATGTGATCAACGAATTCTGCCCGCCTGCGCACCCAATTACGAAAACGCCTTCCTCCTCGGAGTCAAGATTCAGAAGCACTTTTCCTTCAAAAAAGCCAGCTTCAAGTCCCTTTGCTCCTGTCAGGCCTGTTTCCTCGTCTACTGTAAAAAGTAGCTCAAGTGATGGATGTTCGATTTCTCTTTTCTTCCCTGCTTCTACTAGCACCAACCCAAGAGCAAGCGCAATCCCGTTGTCCGCGCCTATTGAAGTTCCATCTCCTCTTAACCAGTCCCCATCACAAATGCATCTTACAGGGTCTATGGAAAAGTCATGTTTGGAATCCTTACATTTCTCGCAGACCATATCCATATGCCCCTGCAGAATAAGTGTGGGAGAATTCTCATATCCAGTCGTTGCAGGAGCTTTAATAAGCACATTGTTTAGTGAATCAGCTCTTACCTCAAAACCTCTGGATCGTCCCCACTCTTGCAGCCAGATGGAAATCTGTTCTTCATGCTTTGAGCGTCTTGGGATTTTATTAATTTCTTCAAAGACTTTAAAGATCTGTTGAGTTTTAGAGTGCATAGGGATCAATTTTTTTCATGGATTTATGGATTTGTTCTTTAGGGTTGTTATTAGGGGTTGTTATTAGTTTAGTTTACCGAATCACATATTTTTATAATTTATTGAAAAACTCGTGTAGCTTTAATAAGTTTGATTAACACATCAAGGCTATACTTATAAAGGTTTCAGAATTATATTGAGCTATTGCTTTGCAACTTGAGATCAAGATTCCAAATTTTAAAGCCGGACGAGTAACATAGCAACATCTGGTGTTTCGGCAAAAAAGTAAGGGAAGGACGATGGATATCTTAAATCAGTTTAAAACCAATTAAGGAATTGAATTGCGAAGACCAGTTATTAAAAAATTGTAAAAATGTAATTCTCAAATCTGGCCTAAAGACTACTTTCGTCTTTGTTGCCAGACTTGATCGATGAACTTCACTACCCTTTAGCCTTTGCTTTTTTATAGTTCTTCAATTTAAGATTTATTTGCTTTCAGAGTATATGTCCGGTCTTGTGTTGGTTGTCACTGTTATGTAATTTGTTTTTGTTGCCGTATTGCTGCCTGCAGCATTGGTTATTGTAAGTGTAACCTTATATTTTCCTTCTTGTAAATACTGATGTTTTGGATTCTGGGCTGATGACTTTGTTCCATCTCCAAAACTCCACTTCCATGAAGTTGGTGAGCCTGTGCTCTTGTCAGTAAATGTTACTTTCAGAGGGGCTTTTCCAGAGGTTGGAGCTGCAGAAAATGCAGCAACAGGTTTTTTCGTATTTACAACATTTATGTAGCTTGACTTTTTAGTTGTATTACTTCCTGCTGTATTCTTTACTGTTAAGCTAACAGTGTATTTTCCAGCTTCAGAATATGTGTGTGCAGGATTCTTGGTTGTTGAATACGTTCCATCTCCAAAACTCCATTTCCACGAAGTTGGCGATCCTGTACTCTTGTCAGTAAACTGCACCTTTAATGGTACTTTTCCTTCGGTGATAGATGCCGAAAAATCAGCCAGAGGCACTGGTTTTACTGGAATAAAACCTATAAACTGTCCAAAGGCAACAGGACTTGTTCCTACATTCAACGTGGCTGTGACCTTGTTTATTCTTGTATCAATTACAGATACGGTGTCGCTGTCTACATTAGCTACATACACTTTTTTTCCATCAGGTGTAACTGCAACTCCCAGAAGTGAAGATCCAACGTTTATTGTGGCTGTTACAGTGTCTGTGGTTGTATTAATTACGGAGACGGTGCCGTCGCCAGAGTTTGTTACATATGCCTTTGTTCCATCTGGGGTGAACGCAACTCCGTAAGGACTATCCCCTGCCTTCACCGTGGCTGTAACTCGATTTGTATTTGTGTCAATAACAGTGATATTGGTGCTCAACTGGTTAGCTACGTATACCTTTGTTCCTGCCGGGTTAACTGCAACTCCCCAACAAGTATAGTCTACCTGCTGTACCTTAGCTGTAACTTTTTTTGTTGCTGTATCAATTACAGATACAGTGCCTTCTCCGGAGTTTGTCACATATGCCTTTTTTCCATCAGGGGTGAATGCAATTCCAGTTGGAGAGTTTCCTGTATTTATTAAGGCTGTAACTTCATTTGTATTTGTGTCAATTACAGAGACAGTCGTATCTCCCCAATTTGCTATATATACTTCTTTTCCATCAGGAGTGACTACAACTCCAAAAGGATAATTTCCTACATCTACTGCACCTATAACACTTTTTGTTTCGGTATCAATTACAGATACAGAATTGGCATAAACCCCTGCTTCGAGGGTGTTCGCGACGTATACCTTTGATCCATCGGGGGTGAATGCAATTCCTAAAGGCTTGCCTCCTGCATCTTTCATAGCTTCTATCTTCACCGTATCTTTAACAGTGTCGGTGTCTGTATCTATTATTGATACAGTGCCGTCGGCGTAATTTGTAATATATGCGTATGTCTTCACGGGCGTGGTACTTTGCCCAGAAGCTGCCGATATCGTAGACAAACAGAGAACTAAAAATAAAACCATGGCTATTGAAGCCAAAGCTGTTGAATACACTTTTTCTTTCTTTTCCATTATTCTACCCTATCAGTATCTTTCATTTATTTTTCATAGAAAAAAATGTTAATAATTTTGAACTTACATACATTCTTAAACTTTTTCATTTAAGCCTTAATTTTATTAAATTGTATACTTTTTGAGAGTTTATCTAGAGATATGGATAGAAGAAAAGCAAATCTGCAAAGAAATATGAGTTGCATTGGTACAAAGAAGTAGGAAGCGGGCCGGAGGCAGCTTGAATTATCTTAAAATAAGTTAAGGAATTGGATTGAAGAGTTATTTATTAAGATTGTAAAAAAGATAATTCTCAAATCTGACAAAAAGATTAATTTCGATTTTTTTTGTCAGATTTGATTAGTGAATCTCACTATCCCTTAACCTTTGCTTTTTTATTTGTTTTTCAATTTAAGGGTTTATTTGTTTATAGAATATGGACCTGGTCTTGTATTTGTTGTCAGTTTTATGTAATTTGTTTTTGTTGATGTATTATTACCTGCAACATTTTTTACCGTCAGCTTTACCGTATAGTTTTCTTCTTGTAAATACTGATGTTGTGGACTCTGTTCGGTTGAGTTAGTTCCGTCTCCAAAAGTCCAGTTCCATGAAGTAGGAATTCCTGCACTTTTGTCAGTAAAGGCAACTGTTAATGGGGCTTTTCCTGATGTGACATTACCGGTAAAGTTTGCAACTGGTTTTGTTACTGCTTTTATATAACCTGTTTTTGTTACTGTATTACTGCCGTCAGCGTTTGTTGCTGTCAATGTCACCGTATAACTTCCTACTTTGGAATACTTATGCGTTGGATTCTGGATTGTTGAACTAGTTCCGTCTCCAAAAGTCCATTTCCATTTAGTCGGATTTCCTGTGCTTTCGTCAGTAAAGGTAACATTTAATGGTGCAATTCCTTCGGTAGGTTTTGCAGAAAATGCAGCAGAACTGAGAGCACCCATATAGATATCTGGGTTCCTATTGCGCATATCTGTCCAGACAATCTTGTCACGATAGATATTTGGATAGTACTGATCTGATTTATCAGTAGTGTGAGTTTCCTGGCCAGTAGCAAGATCGTACACATAGATATCCCAGTTTCCATTGCGATCATCCATCCACACTATCCTGTCACCGTAGATTGCAGGAGAATATGAAGCTGATGGATTGGTGGTGATCTGAGTTTCCTTATTAGTGGAGAGATCGTACATGTAGATGTTAGGGTTCCAGCTTCCTTCATTGGCATTGCGGTAATCTACCCAAACTATCCTATTCCCGTAGATTCTAGGAGAGTATTGATCTGATGCATTGGTGGTTATCCGAGTTTCCTTGGAAGTAGATACATTATACATGTAGATATCGCCATTTCCATTACGGTAATCTTCCCATACTATCTTGTCACCGTAGATTGCAGGAGAGTACTGCTCTGATGCATTGGTGGTGATCTGAGTTTCCTTATTAGTGGAGAGATCGTACATGTAAATATTCGTGTTCCAGTTTCCTTCATTGACATCGCGGTAATCTACCCAAACTATCCTATTCCCGTAGATTTTAGGAGAATATTGCTCTGATACATTGGAAGTTATCCGAGTCTCCTTGGAAGTAGATACATTATACATATAGATATCGCCATTTCCATTACGGTAATCTACCCACACTATTCTGTCGCCATAGATTGAAGGAGAGTATTGATCCCATGTATTGTTGGTTATTTGAGTTTCCTTTTTAGTAGAGAGATCGTACATGTAGATATCATAGTTTCCATTGCGCCAATCTTGCCACACTATTCTGTTACCGTAGATATCAGGACTCCACTGATCTGATTCATTGGTGGTGATCTGAGTTTCAGTGATATTAGGTGCGGCAGCTTGTATAGATTCAGTAGCTATTCCATTTCCCTTTGTAGATAACTCATCGTACTGAACCTTGTCATCGGAGGGATCTCCAGCTCCATTGGTGATATCCGGTATGGCAGCGTTCCGAGGATCATATTTAGGAGATGCCAATGCCATAGATGAGACGAGAACCAAAAATAAAATCATCATTGTTGAAGCTAAAACTATCGAGTACACTTTTCCTTTCTTTTTCATTTCGCCTTCCTCTTTCCCATTTTAGTATTTTTACTCTCCTCAGTTGTCGAATTTAATATTGACTCTGTTTTCAATTAGGCACATCATTAGGCAACCTGGAGAAAATTAAAAATTTTTATCTAACATCCCAACTATTTACAATAGTTGCTAAATTAATGGAAGATATGTCCTCATATAAAATACCTTTGGAACTTTCTCATAGAAGACGTTTAGACACAAAAAGAAAATGAAGATTTTGAACATCTCACATTGGCTTAAATCAGTTAAGGAACTGAGTTTTGAAGATCAGTTACTGAAATATAGGGTTCTCTTAGACTCACTCTCAAACTAAACTCTATTCTTTTTTTCCATTAATTAGGGTAATTAATTATTTTTTACAAAAGATGTGAATTCTATTTTTTGGTCGTGCATTAGTAGCTGGTTGAGATTTTATTTTTGATTATTTTTTCATAGTTGCATCTGTTTTCTAAGTTTATCTGTATACAGGAAATTGAGTGTCCATGAAGAAAAAATGAGAGCAGAATGCGAATGTGTGAATACTCTGGAAAATATTCACTGATTATTGGAGGACCACCAGGATTTCTACAGAGCCTTATTTTCTACTTCTTATCGTCAATACTGGGCAACCGGCAGTTCTTATAATCTCGTCGGCAACGCTACCTAATAGAAATCTTTCAATACCACTTTTCCCCTGTGTTCCGACAACAATAAGATCAACTTTTTTTTGTTCTGCAAATTCAGTGATTGCACGAGCTGGCCTGCCAGATAGTATGAAGGTCTCCAGATTCACACCTTGTGCATTTTCTTTTACCCAATTGACCGCTTTTTCCCCCTCCTCCCTTATTCTTTTATAAAGATCCTCTGCAATTGGAACTTCAATAGCAGATTTCATCAGACCTTCGTCCATTACATAGACGGCGTAGACTGTAGATCCGCATACACGGGCAATTTTTACTGCTTCTTCAATCGCAGACTTATTTTTTTCAGATCCATCAGTAGCTATCAATATTTTCTCGAATAACTTTGAATAAGTCATAAGTTATTTCCCACTGCTAGTTGGCTCATAATCTTGATTTGTTGTTATAATATAAAAAGAAGGGAATAAAGATAAGAATTACGGAACAAATATTGATTTATTCTGAAGTTATCTTCTGACATCATTTCCGAAATATCCCAATGATACAATTGGCTACAGTTGGCAGCTTTACAAAGAATCTTAATATCCCTCTCTCATGCTGCCACCCGTCCTGTCTTCCGTGCAATGACTCTGCCTTTCGCCGGGTTCTCGCTATCGGGAAGTGGCTCTGTAACACTTGCAGTACATGAAGTATGCCGTGCATATCCCCGAATACAATAAACGTCCACCATACTTGATATTGCATTACCATATGATCAACTCCTTAAATATAATTAAAACATTAAGCACAATTGCAAATCCTAAAATGAAAACTGCTATCACAGCCATTCCAAGGCCGCTGCCAAGCATTGTAGCTATCGAGCTTGTACTATGTAGCGGAGCCGCCTCGTTTTCAATCCCGCTCTGTGATGTTATATCAGAGATCATCGCAACGCCGATCAGGAGAAGCATTGCTACAATCGCGAAGCTTCCCATAGCTCTCGAGGCTTTCATGTTTACACCTTTAAGTATAAAATTTTTCGCAAAGTATATAAATCTTCGAGTACTTTATACCTTGAAAAACAATAACTAGAGCCGTTAAAACATTTAATTAGAAAAATAGGTATGAGGGGATACACCTCACTTTTTAAACGGGCTGCTTCACAGCTTCTTGGCAAAGCTATACATATCCCTGATGCTTGAGACTTTAGTTTTTGAGACCAGATTTTTGAGCCTATTCTTGTATGAGTTCATGCATTCGAGCAGAACCTCTCGCACTTATTTTTATATTTTTTGCAATTTTAAGCCTTGAGCAAATTATTTGTTTCTATCACTATAAATCTTATAATAAACTCTGTGCCATTGTTTCTTTTCAATTCAAACTCCCCATCTAATTGGTCTACAAGGGAAGTTACAAGCTGAAATCCTAGACTGTCAAGATCTTCAATTTCAAGATCTTCAGGAATGCCTACACCATTGTCGGAAATGGTCAGAATAAAAGTAGTACTGGTACTCTCGGAGTCTTCGCTTTCAAGCTCTGTGGGTTCTTCCCTATGAAGTTTGATTCGAATTTCTCCTTTATCTTTGCCTATAAATGCATATTTGAGGGAATCGGACACGAGTTCATTGATAATCATTCCTAACGGGACTGCAGTATCCATATCAAAGAAAAGATTCTCTTCCAGATCCATATTTAAGCTGATCTCGGTATCTCCAAGGCTATATGTCTCGAGAAGATTCTCAGTGAGTTTCTGAATGTACGGAGAAAAATTTAGCGTTTCGAATTTCTCACCTTTGTATAATTCTTCATGGATAAGAGCCATCGATATAACTCTGTCTTGGCTTTCCCTGAAGGCTTCCAGAACTTCCGAATCCTTAATATTCTCTCGGTTTCTAAATTGCTCAGCCTGAAGATCCAGTAAGGAGGAAATTACCTGAAGGTTATTCTTAATGCGATGATGAATTTCCTTTTTACGGGCAGTCTCAATATTTGCCAGAACTTCTTCTGCTTTTTTGCGCTTGGTAATATCAATATCCATTTCAAGGATCATAGGAGAACCGTCAACATCTGTGAACGGAAGGTCATAAGTATCAAACACGCTTCCGTCCGGCATGTTGACCTCCCAATGATGGGGCTGACCGGTTTCAAGTACCTTATATGCTTCGCAGAACTCACATGGATTGGTGCGTCCAAAACAATACTCATAGCACTTTCGAATGCAGAACTCACCGAATCTTTCACGGAAGCTGCGATTAGCAAAGGCAATGTGATGGTCAGGGGTTAACAAAGTTATCATTATTGGTAGCGTTTCCAGCACATCAAAGAGCCGCTGCCGTTCAGCCTCAACAGCTCGTGAAATTTTATTAAGTGCTTCACTCTCCCGCAACGCCTTCTCGACCTGTTTGTATTTTGTCGTTTCACGTAGTGAAAAGACCAGGCCTTCAACATCTCCACAGGAATTCTTGACTGGTGCCAAGCTCCAGTCCCAATAAGTCACTCCGCGTTCTGGCTGATTTGGGAAGACAAACGGCCTGTCCTTGTAGAAAACTCCTTTGCCGGTGTCTCGAACTATCCGAAAGATCGCTTCATTTTCTGCGTTAGGATACAAGGCGAAATGGTTCTTGCCAACCATTTCCTCAGGTTTCATCTTGCATGTCTCGGCATAGGCCGAGTTGACCCACACAAAGTTGAATTGTGGATCCAGAAGAACTAACATAACGTCGGTAGTCTGCATGACACTCTCCAGCAAGCTTCTTTCACGGCTAAGCGCCTCTTCTGCCTTCGTTCGCTCTTGTTCTTCCCTTTTCCTTCCCAAAGCCTGCGTCACTGCAGGCGCAATAGCTTCGAGATCCTCCTGCTGCTCACAGCTATATCCACCTTCACGATTTGCAACCGCAATCATGCCTATTGTTTTCTCATCTTGAATAAGAGGTACCCCTAAAAATGACGTGAGAGGTGGATGTCCTTCAGGCAAGCCGATGCTATCTGGATGTGACAGTGGGTCATTGGTGAAAAAACCTTTTCCACTGTCGATTACATGTCCATAGAGGCCGTGAATAACAAAATCTCCTGGAGGACGACGATGCCCGGTCTTGTCATACATCAAGCACTGGCTCCATCCCATATCACTGACTGCGATATCATGTGATAATCCGTCAGCATCTACTTCAGCAACAAAACCAATTTGGCTGCCAGTTACTTCCAAGACTACAGATAGGCAAGTATTCCCCAACTCTTCTTCCGTCTTTACCTGTACCACATTGCTGAAGATCCGGTTGATTCCCTCTAGAATTCGATTATACCTGCGTATTCTATTATCTGTTTGATTACCGCTATTAGTGAAAGCTGAATTATTACTGCTCATTGGTCTCACCTGCCTCTCTTGGGGAACAAACAGTACAATCCTTTTCAACACTAAGTACAGAATTCGAATTTATCGCTGGGAATTGCTCCATTCTCGCTTTCATTTATCTCCTCAAGCTCTCTATTAGGCGACAAAATGCCTAACCTTCGATATTTGTGAGCTTCTTTCTTTTATATTACTATAGCAACTTATAACCTAAATATAATTTTAAGTTTATAAAATATACAGTTGACATTGTTAAGTATGCTTTTCATCTATAAATAGCAGTCAAGTTTGAAACTAAAATATTAGAAGAAATCAAAGAAATAGCAAGTCCAGAATTTCTTACCTGTCTTCCTTTTACTGGATAATCCTTCGGAACTTTGAGCCAAGAATAAGCTTTTGCTTGTGAACATGACCTGGATGAACAGATTTAGCCTTTTTCACTTGCTTAACTAGATGGATGATTACCTTCCTACGCTAAACTCTTATTGTAGCTATCTGACTAAACGTATTCTGTAGCAGAGCACTATTATCTTCAATCCTACTTCCTTTAAATAATACAATTCTTGGCAAAGTATTAAGATTCTCGAATATCTTTAGAGTCAAAAATCAATAAACGAAGCCATCAAAACACTTAATCAGAAAAAGTAATTAGTGAGGACTATACACCTCACTTTTTAAACGGGCTGCTTCGAGGGAAGCTTCTTGGCAAAGCCATATATCCTTGAAACTAGCCACTTTCGTCTTTGAGACTAATTTGCGATCCTTTGCTCGAGGCCACTTGTTTACATCGATCCGATCGTCCTTCTTCTCCCGCCTTATGGATTTTGGGGTTTGTTATTGTCTGACCGCACCAAACATATGCCACTGTGATGTACCTACCTGCTTAAGTGGTGGCGTTACGGTCGGCTTGTTTATATCAATCGTCACTAACGTTTTTACCGTTTCTGATCTTCTATTGGATCTTCATTAGTCCCCCCATTAATCTCACGCGTGTGTGTTGGACCGCGCATTGCTGATAGAACTGTAGCAATGATAGAGAAGATTGCGCCGATATAAAAGGACAACCGTAGCGAAGGCATAAATGCCTGTGCGAGGGTGGTCGGAAACCAGGTTGTGCCGGTCAGGATCTTTATAGTCTCTGGGCTGATTGTAGTGATGACTGACTGTGGCACTCCAGCGAGGATAGTACTTACTGGATTATATCCCAGAAACGCTGCAAATAATGCACCGGTAGGGGGAATTTCGCTCATTGGAATAATAAGATTTGAAGCACCTACATTTGTCAGTGATCGTGCGAGTTCCTGAGGAAATAAGCTCGTCAGGCTGACAATAACAATTGTAAAAAACGTGGCCATGGAAATAACCATCCCGCTATTCTGTAGCATTGCTCTCATTCCCGATGCAACACCTCGTTCGTCAGAAGGCACGGAATTCATAATAGCAGCGATGTTCGGTGCACCGAACATGCCATTCCCGAGGCCCATGATAAAGAGAGCAACAGCAAAGATTGGGTACTCGAAATTATATGGCAGCGCAGCCAGTATCAGGAACGAGATGGTGGTAAGGAGCAGACCGGATGTCGCAAACAATCTGGAACCGTATTTGTCAGAGAGCCAGCCTGAAAGGGGTCCCATAATCACAAAGCCAGCAGTTAAAGGCAACATGAAGATCCCTCCCCAAAGGGGTGTTGACTCATAAC
>JAMXLQ010000234.1 GCA_024280975.1 Methanosarcina sp. | reverse complement strand
CAACACCTGTACTTCACTCCCCTTTAAACCAGAAATATCCACGATAAATACCAATGAACAGTTAAGGTTCTCAAAAAAGGATACATTATTTAAGAACTAACAAGTTTTATTTTTGAGATTATATAATCTTTTTTACCTACTTAACAAAAATGAAGCAGGTTGGGATATTATTTGGGGTTTAAAAGATCCTGGCTATTAGATTCCATGTTTTAATGTGTTTAATTTTCTTAAATCTTTTATTTGGGACTTGATGCAGATATAAAAACATTTTAAGCCATATTTATAAAGTTATATTTATATTAAGTTGTGTTTTTGAACGAAATGGAAGTTTTTTATACGGACAGTTTCATACCTCATTATGGTATAGGGGAATGATTTCCTGAGGGAAAATTTGCTTGAGAAGATTGCCTCTTTAGCAGACTTTTATTTATCTTTCATAGCTTGCATTTTTCAGTTTTCTTTGATCAGGAATGTCTATACATGTATTGAATAATTTCAAGTCATGTATAGAAGAACGTAAAATGATATTGAGTATTAGGATACACTTGCAACAATAAATAGCGTGAAAAATGGTTTAGGAACTTTATATGAGCCTTAACTGGAATTGGGGATTTATAGAGGAGATTCTGGACGGATTTTGTTTAAAATTATTTACAGCTTTCAGAGATTTCAATTCGTGGAACTTGGTATTTCTGAAAAAAGGAAATTCTTGAGACTGGGAACTTCAGATTATTCAAATGCTCAAATAAGTCACAAAGGATGGTATGCATGGGTAATGAAAATGAATCTTCTGAGAAAGGGGAGAGAAACTCGGAATACGATGTAATAATCGTAGGGGCAGGACCTGCCGGACTGTTTGCAGCTTACGAGCTTGCGGAGTTAAAATCGTTAAAAATTCTTATTGTGGATATGGGCAGGGATATAAATGAACGCTTCTGTCCTATGAAAACCCAGACGTACTGTATGCACTGTACACCCTGCGATATTATGTGCGGGGTTGGAGGCTGCGGGACTTTTTCGGATGGGACCTTAAACCTTCGGCCTGACGTTGGAGGAGACCTGGCAGCTCTGACCGGCGACCAGACAGAAGCTTGGCAGCTTGTAGAAAGAGTGGATAAGGTTTTTTTGAAATTTGGAGCGCCTCAGGGAGCTTTGCTGACCGAAGGCCCGGAAATAGAGGAGCTTAAACGCAGGGCCGCTTCGGTGGGAGCTCGTTTTATCGAAATAAAACAGCGACATATAGGTTCGGATAATGCCCCTACTGTCATAGGGCGATTTAAACGGAATCTTGTTGATAAAGGAGTGAATTTCCTGCTTGAGACTGAGGTAAAAGATCTGCTGATTGAGGAAGGGATCTGTAGAGGCATTATACTTTCTGACAGGCAAGAACTCCGGGCTAGCTACGTGCTCTTATCACCTGGGAGGCGAGGCTGCAACTGGGTTTCGGAGATGATTGAGAAACACGGAATCGAAGCCCGATACGGCGGAATTGACATCGGGGTAAGGGTAGAAGTTCCCGCAATCGTTATGGATCCTGTAACGAAGATCAACCGCGACCCTAAATTCCATATCCAGAGCCGTCGTTACGATGATTTTGTCAGAACTTTCTGCACAAACATGCGCGGGTTTGTTGTAAAGGAGGAATATGAGGGTTTTATTGCAACCAATGGTCATTCCCTGGCAAATGCGGAATCCGAGAATACTAATTTTGCCTTCCTCGTCAGGATAGAGCTCACCGAACCCATTGAAAATACCACAAAGTACGCCCGTTCAATCGCAAAACTTGCAACCACGATTGGTGGAGGAAAACCGGTACTGCAGCGCATTGGCGATCTGAGAAGAGGACGGCGCTCTACAAAAGAACGCCTTGCAAAAAACCTTGTTGTAAATACGCTTAAAGACGTTACTCCAGGTGATATTTCAATGGCGCTGCCTCACAGGATAGTTATGGATATAATAGAAGGGCTTGAGACTTTAAATGAAATAATTCCAGGCGTCACCTCAGATTCGACCTTATTGTATGCTCCTGAAGTCAAGTTCTATGCAATGCATCTGAAAGTTGACAGGCAGATGGAAACCAGCATCAAAAACCTCTTTGCAGCTGGAGACGGTGCAGGACTTTCAAGGGATATAGTCAACGCCGCTGCTACTGGAATTATGGCAGCTGAAGGGATGATGAAAATAGTCAAAGGAGATAAAGGGGAAAAAATACAGCAAGAGAATAAACAGGAAATGGAGAGAAAAACTAAGGTGAACTGAAAGATATAACAATAAGTGGAGAAAAGTGGATAGAAGTCTTTGTTTAAAGGAAGTCACGTTCCCATCTAAACCTGGATTTGCTGAAATATATCTAAAATGCTCAGTTTCTTTGTCTGAAAAGAGAGGTTTGAAATAGAATTTAGGACTGAAATTTAATTTTCAGTCCCTTGCTTGTATGCCGCAGATCTTTGTGGAGTAGGTGCTGCTAGTGGAGTTCTGTTTAGATAGATGGGAACGTAAGTCATACCATGCCTTGATTCTATATAATATTTTTAACGTATAATGTTATTTTAAAGGTATAGCATTAGTGAAATATAACAACTTTTAGTTATTGGTTTAATCATTATGGTACCAGTATAGGTACCAGTATAATAACATTCCACAGGCCTGACATGATTGTAGCAGAAATCATTGAAAAATCTTAAATCTGCGCTATAACAATTCAACAGTATTTATTAGACTGAGAAGGGGAAAATAACGCTCTCCAAACTTACTTTTTTATGTATCAGACAAATTAAAAGTCCGCTTGAGCGAACGAAGTGAGCGA
>JAMXLQ010000233.1 GCA_024280975.1 Methanosarcina sp. | reverse complement strand
ATGGGTACGGAATTTGCAGTGGGAAGTCCTCTTCCAGATTTAGGCATCTGTTTTCTCTCGACAGATTTTGGAATTCCTGTATATTATCAGATAACGGTCGTAGGGCTAATCGCTCTTCTAGGTATGAAGGAAATGCTGCTAGCTTCAAGAGAAGAAGATGAGTTTTCTGTAGATTCAATGGATATGGGAATTTATCCTCTTATAATATGTTTTATTGCTAGTTTCCTCTTTGCAGGTATGAAAATAATTTTTACAAGGTAACTTCCCTAAAATCTATTAACTTTTTTATTTTTATGACCTTTTTTCTTTCTTGTACGTGTATTTTTCTGTCAAATGTATCAGAAGCTAAATAACTATTATTCTTTATTTTTGAGATTAAAAAAAGTCTATAATTTCTCCAAACTCAAAATTTGAGTTACCTTAGTTCAGTAACAATGTTTCCATAACTATTTATTCTTGAGCTATTTATCTTCTAATAATAATTTTGTTTGTTAGTGATCATAAACAAATTGAAAATTAAGCTCTATAAGGATACTGTTAAGGAGATGCTCAGCCACTGGATCGTAATATCTACTGTCTTTTAGGGTAGAGTAAGACGCAAAAAATCTATCTGACAGAAAGGCTCGGAACAAGGGTTGAGTGAGATCCGGGACTTGACTGCGCGCCTTTATCTAAGGAAAGGAGGAAAGTTTCCTGAATAGTTGATATTAGTTTGTTTCATACGCTTTACATTGGGTTTGAGATAATCTTTTTACTCCATATCTGAAAGGCCCTTGTATATGCACTATTTATTTTCTTAGTATTTAATTAGGAAATCTTAATTTGGGGAGTGGAAATATTGAAAGTTCTTATCGACATAGGACATCCAGCTCATGTTCATTTCTTTAAAAACACTATATGGAGTCTTCAAAAAAAAGGACATCAAATAATGGTGGTTTCGCGAGATAAGGATGTGGTAATAGATCTCTTGAATGCTTATAAAATCCCGCATACTGTCCTAAGTAAAGTAAAACCAGGACGGGTTAATTTGTTTGAAGAATGGCTTATAAGGGAACTCAAGACTTTTAACATTACTAGACGATTCAAACCTGACATTCTTATTGGTGTCCTTTCTCCGTCTGTGGCTCATGTATCCTGGATGCAGCGGAGAAAATCTATAATATTTAATGATACTGAACACGCGGTTATGGCCCAGAAGATAACCTATCCTTTTTGTGACATAATTTGTACCCCTTCATGCTATCAAAAGGATGAAGGAAAAAAGCAGTTAAGATATAGTGGTTATCATGAACTGGCTTATCTTCATCCATCTTATTTCACCCCATCTTCTGAAGTTCTAAAAGATCTGGGTGTAGAAATAGATGAGCCCTTTACAATTCTTCGTTTCGTTTCATGGGGAGCTCATCATGATGTCGGTCAACATGGAATTGAAAATAAACTAGAGTTTGTCCAGGAACTTGAAAAATTCGGGAAAGTGTTCATCACCTCAGAAGGACCACTGGGAAGGGAATTCGAGAAGTATCGAATCCGGGTTCCTCCTGAAAAAATTCATCACCTGCTTTATTATGCAACGTTGTATGTAGGTGAAGGAGCGACCATGGCTGTTGAGAGTGCAATCCTGGGCACTCCTTCAATCTATGTTTCCACTCTTGCGGGAACAATGGGGAATTTCTCCGAGCTGGAGAATAAGTATGGTTTGATTTTTAACTATAGTGATTCAGATTCCGCTCTGGCAAAAATCATAGAACTTCTCAATGATCCCGAACTTAAGAAAACTTGGGGCTTAAAAAGAGTGGCTCTTCTCAAGGATAAGGTCAATGTCACCGAATTTATGGTCAAGCTTATAGAAAGCCTTCCTGATAAAAAATCAGGGATATTTTTATCCTCAGTTTCGGATGAGAGTTATGCATGATTTATTGAAGCAAAATCAGGATATCTGGGATCTCTTCACCCGAAAAGAAGAATATTCTCCCGAAAAACTGGATGAACATGGGCGTTTTCTTTTCTCTGAAAAAGATCTCAAAAATGCTTCTGAGCCTAGTGTTTCCAGATATCTTATGGAACATGGTATACAGGTCGAATTCCCTGAGAACAAAAAGTTTGCCGTTTGTTTGACCCATGATGTAGATGACATCTATCCATCTTTTTACCATAGCTTACTGTCTTCAGCTTACTGCCTTAAACAGTCGAATCTTAAGGATTCTCTAGCTCATTTACTGTGGAAATTGAAGGGGATAGACTACTCTCCTTACCTTAATTTTTCTGAAATCATGGACCTTGAAGCCAGTTTTGGAGCAAATTCTTCTTTTTATTTCATTGCTACAGAATCCGATCCCTTACGATTCAGATATAACATAGAGGATATAAGCCATTATCTGGGAGAAGTTTCAGACAGAGGATGGGAAGTTGGCCTTCATGGTGGCTATTATTCATATAATAACTTGGAAGCAATTAAAAAAGAAAAAAAAAGGCTCGAAACTGCTCTAGGAAAAACAGTACTGGGTTTTCGCAACCATTACCTCAGGTTCAAAACTCCAGACTCTTGGGAAATACTGGCAGATGCTGGTTTCAGCTATGATTCCACCTTTGGACACAGGTATTCAGTTGGCTTTAGGAATGGAATGTGTCATCCTTTCAATCCATATAACCTTAACACAGGAAAAGAAATAGATATCCTTGAAATTCCACTTGTTATAATGGATGTTGCTCTTTTTAAGACCTCAAAATCTTTTGAAGAAGCCTGGGAGCGCACAAAAAATCTGATTGATACTACAGCAAGTCTCAACGGTGTCATTACCCTGCTGTGGCATAACTTCGTTTTTGGTTGCAGTTTCCGAAAAGATTGGGTAAGGCTGTACGAAAAGGTGCTTCAATACTGCTCTGAAAAAAGGGCATGGATGACAAGTGGGGAAGAAATTTACAGGTGGTGGGGAGATGGACCCTGAATTAAAAGGAAAATACCTGCTGATTACACCTGCAAAGAATGAAGAACAAAACCTACCCGAAGTCTCGAAGTCTGTAATAAGACAGAAATTAAAACCTGAGTTATGGATTATAGTCGATGACGGGAGTACAGACAGGACACCATATCTTCTCGAAGATCTGCGGGCAAGCTATTCCTGGATACATAGCATAAGACTACCTCCAAGGCCACGAGATATTACTTTTCACTATAGTTATGTCTGCAAACAGGGCTTTGACCATGCGCTCGAGTATTGTAGGGAAAATAATATCGAATTCGAGTATATATGCCTTCTTGATGCCGATACTATCCTAGAAGATAATTATTTTAGAAAACTTCTGGCTGAGTTTGAAAAGGATAATTCTATTGGAATCGTAAGTGGTGGAATTTATTATGATAATGGTGGAAAACTTTCCTTGGAAGTGACTACAAAAAACCTTCCTCGTGGCACAGGAAGAATCTGGAAGAAAGAGTGCTTCCTTGATACTGGCGGTTACCAGGTTGAGCCATCGCCAGATTCAATTTCCAATATAAAAGCTTTCTTGCGAGGCTGGAAGGTAATGCAATATGCTGATGTCGTCCAGATTCAAAAACGTAAAACAAGTGCAGCTAACGGGCTCTGGAGTGGATATCTGAAAAACGGATGGATGGCTTATTACCTTGGCAAAAATCCCTTCATAGCTCTACTAAACGTGCTTTACTTTTCCGTGAAGTCTCCCTATTATATAGGCATTGCTTACTGCTGGGGATATTTTGGTTCGGCAATTAAAAGGGAGAAAAAAATTCAAGACCCTGAAATAAGAGCTTACTACAGGAATCAAGGGCTTATAACATTATTATCCCGAATTTCGGGAACTTTTACCCGAAATTCAAGAGATGTGTGTGAGGGAAAGCAGTGAATACTGGTAAGCTTTTTGAAAAAGCAATTTGTTTATGGGTGATAGTTTGAAGATGCTTTTTTTGGATATGGTAAGGCCTCTTTCTCTTGCCGATGGCTCGCTTATCCACAGATACGAACTTGTGAGCAATCTTGCGAAATTTGACAATGAAATTCATATATTTACTGCTGGCAGGAGCGCTCTTTCGAACATAGCAAATATTCACAGTCACTATATCCCACCCGGAAACTTCCTTTCACTTACTCTCAATTATTTCGGCAGTTCTATAGGCCTTCTAGGTTCCGAAACTTTTGATGTGATGTATACCCGCAACCCTAATTTTGGTTTTCTTGCTGGACTTTTCTGTAAAACCAGATACAAAAAGATGGTTTATGAATTAAATGGGATTCCTGAAGACGAAAAGAATCTCTTCAGGGCAAAATCTAAAGGAGATAAATTTTCGCAGCTAGATAAAAAAAATAATTTCTCAAACCGATATTTTTCTGCACATGCCAGGCTCAAACTGTTTGTTCTTAAAAAAGCTCTGGGGTTTTCTGACAGAATTATTGCTGTAACTCCTGGGATAAAAGCAAATCTTGAAGGAATTTATAAAATCCCAGGAGAAAAAATAGTTGTAATTTCCAATGGGGCAAATACTTCTCTGTTCAAGCCATTGGAACAGGAAATCTGCAGAAAAGAACTTGGTTTGGATCTCGAAATTCCTTATATATGCTTTGTAGGTAATCTTGCTCCTTGGCAGGGAGTCGAATATCTGATAAAGGCAGCTCCATTTATACTTTCCAGATTTCCAGAATGCCGCTTCCTGATCGTCGGAGATGGGATCATGAGATACGACCTTGTCAAGCTCTGTAAGGAGCTCGGAGTTGAGGATAGTTTCATTTTTACAGGTGTAATTGCTTATGATCGCGTGCCTCTCTACATTAATGCGAGCGATACTTGTACAGCTCCCTTTATATTTGCCAGAAATGCAAAAATAGGCCTTTCTCCTTTGAAATTATATGAGTATATGGCTTGTGGAAAACCTGTAGTTGCAAGCAACATTAGCGGCGTCTCTGACGTACTTGAGGCTTCTGGAGGGGGGATTTCTGTTCTTCCTGAAAACCCGGGTGATCTTGCAGAAGGTATCTTAAAGCTGCTTGAAGATCCCGGTTTAAGGATGAAATTGGGTTCAAAAGGTTTAAGTTATGTTACTGAAAATTACAGCTGGTACAGCGTTGCCAAAAAGGTTAACGAAGTCTGCAAATCAGAAATCGAGACCGAGAGATGAAGGCTCGAAATCAGTCTAATGTTTTCTTATAATTCACCACGGAAGAATAACTATCTATTTGCGCGGGGCTTAAAATGGACGAAATTGAAGTTAGAGAATTAGCGCCATCCGAATATAATGAATGGGATCTGCTCGTAGAAAAAGCTCAACCTGGTACACTCTTTCATACCAGTGAGTGGCTTGGAATTTGTAGGGATGTCCTGTTAAAGGATCTTAAAATTTATGGTTGTTTCAGAAAAGGCGAGCTTGTGGGAGGGTGTCCTCTTTTTGTTAAAAATATTAAAGGAGCTTTGAGAGTAGCGACTTCGACCTGTGATATGACCAGTTACAGCGGGCCTCTTATAAAAGAGAGTGCCAGCTCCAAAACAAGTAAACGGGTGCAGGAAATTCACGAAATTCTTAATCCTCTTAGGGAGTTTCTCTGCAAACAGGGATTTGACAGTATTCACCTTACATTTGCTCCAGGTTTTGAAGATGTAAGACCTTTCACATGGTACGGATGGGATTCCACTGTGCATTATACCCATTATTTGAATCTTAACGAAGATGTAGATAGTAACGTTTCAAGAAAGATTCGAAGGGAACTTAAAACTGCAAATGAAGCAGGACTTAAAACTAGGATATGGAACAATCCTGAAACATATTACCATTTGCTTTCAATGGTCTATGAAAAACAGAATTTAGCCCCTCCTCTTCCCAGAGGGTTCTTCGAAAGAGTGTTTAAACTAATTCAGGAAAAAGATATTGGCTACATGTTTGTCACTGAAACTCCTGAAGGCGAAGCTATTGCAGCTCATTTGAATCTTTATGGAAAAAAATGCACTGTAACCTGGACCTCAGCTCTGAACCCTGATTTTGGCCGTTTGGGTCCAAATGCTCTTCTATATTATAACGAATTCCTTGACTTAAAGTCCCGAAATTTCGAGTACATGAACGTAATGGCAGCAAATATTCCTAGATTTGCGGATTTTATTATGGGCTTTTCTCCCGAGTTAATTCCCTATTATAGTGTGACTCTGGAGAGCAAAAAATATTCGATCGCAAAAACTCTGTATAAAACTACTCATAAGGAAACTTACTGATAAAAAGCAAAATTTCTATAAATGTAAAAGTCGGGAAAACCCCGAAATTATTTTTATTATTTTTCCAATAGTTTCTCCTTGATTTATTCCGGACTGGAACTCTACTTTCTTCTGTAAACGAGATATCTCAAAAGATCAGCTTTTAGTAAGGTTCTTTTTCAAAAAAGAAAATTAAACTCTTTCAGGTTCTATTTTTTATATTTACGAGAAAAGTCGAAAATATTTTCTTAAATGTAGGATCATCACGAAGAGTTATCCCATAATAGATAGGAGTTATGACGACAGCTGCAAACATAATTACATAAAAATTTGCGGAGAGTGCTTCTAGCAGAATCAATGGGACTGAAACAACTATCCCTATTGCTGTATATTTAATGAGGATTTCTAAGCTCTCCCTTTTACTAATCCCAACAAGATTAAGCAAGTAGGCGTTATTCCATAGCGAGAATATAGCTCCTGTGAGACTAAACAAGCCAAGGGAAAACTCAGCACTTTTTGCGTAGATTCCTCCTATAGCAAGTGCTACGAACCTTGAGATCAAAAGAGCCATACTATAAGTAAACCAGACTTTTTGCCTCTCGAAGATACTGTAGAGAGTTGAAATAGGTGAGGCAAGGAAAACAAGGAATAACCAAGGCACAAGGATTTTTACATAAGTGCCTGCTACATACCAGTTTTTCCCAAAAGCAAATGTAAATATTTCTTCTCCCAGGATTAATAGAAGTATCATAGGGAATATTCCCACTAAAATTAGCTTTTTGTAAACTTCGCTTACAATAGTTTTCATATTGCCTTTTCCATTCCCGTTTTTCACCTCACTAATTTTCTGGAAGAAAACCTGTTGTATAGCTGACCCGATAAGTGACATGGGCATATTTACTACCTGATTCG
Source organism: Methanosarcina sp. (assembly GCA_024280975.1). Taxonomy (GTDB): domain Archaea; phylum Halobacteriota; class Methanosarcinia; order Methanosarcinales; family Methanosarcinaceae; genus Methanosarcina. The sequence continues at coordinate 13,947 of JAMXLQ010000233.1, read as the reverse complement.
CAAGTGAAAAATATCCGACAACACTTGTACTGTAAAAATATGCCAGCAAGAAGGTAGGCACCTGCGGCGAAATAGTATTTGCAAGCGTAGACCATGAACTGAACAAAGGAAAATTCTTATATTCGATAGCCATCTCTTTCATTTTTTTAATTGATACCTTCCCGAAGATCTTTAAGTCTTCTCTTACGCCCTTGAGCATAACCAGGTCTGCAAGTCCATATCCAAGGGCATAACCTGCTATCAGGCCCAAAGGAGACACACTCCAGAAAGGAATTAACTGAAACACTTTTGTCGATAGAGTGTTTAAAACTCTAGATCCTGCAATAACTCCAAAGCGTAGTTTCCTTGAAAGCCAGTAATTCTGCACGAAAAAAAGGCCATTAAAGAATACTATTACAGGAAGATAAATTAAATACTTTGAGGATCCGGAGGTATGAAAGATGTACTCAATAATATACTCAATCTCATCCGGAAAAACTATCACTGCTGCGGCTATGAGTAAGGATATAAAAGTGACTAAAATCGAGGAAAGGAAAAATATATTTGCAGAATCCTCTTCGGTTTTTGGTAACATAATAGCAAACTGATATGAAAAAGTGGAGAAGATTACTAGTATCCCTGATACTGCCACAAAAAGCTGAAAGACTCCCATGTCATCAGGACTATAAATTCTAGTGACTAAAGGTACAAGAAGTATACCCAGGATCTGTGAAGCAACACTTCCTGATACGAGTTTTAACACATTACCGATAAAGTTCGACATACTATTTCCAACTCTAAAACATAAACTCCATATACGTGGGTTCTTTTTTCGTTCCTCAGTCAGTAAACGGAAACCATCTTGGGGTTCTTATTTTCCGGCCGTTTTTCCTTCCTTCATGTAAGCAAGTATCTCTTCGTTATCATATACCCGCGCGTAATCATATCCTTCAAATCTGTTAAAGAATGCCTCTGGTAGCGTCTGGATAGAATTCACACCATAACGTTCAGGATCATTAATAGAGACAGGTTCTTTCAAGGTTGACTTTCTCAACAAAATCATCGAATTGCCGTCAATCTTTCCAGTTTGTATATGCTGAATGTTAAAATAAGTTGCGTTACTGGAATCATATCCTCTGTCTCTGTAAAAAAGACAACTGTCATAGGGAGAGTCCATCAAGATCTTTCCAGAGTACTTCGCGGTTATTGTTTTAATAGCGTCGATTTCAATTTCTTTGAACTGATTTCTGACGGTCGTATCCTTTGCCACAAGCGGATTGTCTTTGTTTATGCCTGGTGTTGTAACCATTACAAATGAAAACAGTAGAATGATTATGAAGATCGCAGAAATCTTTGCTTTTTTGGAGTTTAAGAGGCTTATTAATTTTAGCATGTATGAGGCGGCTACAAGAACCAGAAATACTGCTATCAGTGGAAACCATCGGCTTGTCAGGAAATTTCTTATTCCGAGTAGAGGAATTCCATAAGCAAGACTATACAAAATTGCAACCACTAAGGCAACAGAGAATTTATTGACTTTTTTGATGTCTCCACGAGAACACCAGGCTAATACCCCTCCGATTGCGAAAAATGGCAGAGCAAGGTAGCTTATGTGAAGTAAGAGTACTTCCAAAGTTTCCTGATTATTTACTGAGCCTAAAATAAGCTCAGTGCTTGAGTAACTAGATCCTACTTTAATTACGTCCATCAAAGGACTTAGAACCATTTCAAGAAACGAAGTATCCTGGTTGACATACGTGAACATCCAGTATGTTTGTAAGCTAATAATAAAAAATAGAATATAATTATAACTGTTTGTTTTGATAGAGGGACTTTTATACACATGATTATGCAGGTATTTGCCTGCATAGACTGAGATTAAAGAAAGGAATACTACAAAAGTGGTCAACTGATGAGTCAGAACCATTAGAATAGTAATTAGCAGGATAAACCCTGTATATCTCAAGCTTTGTTTCTCACTGAAGATCGCGTATATAACAAATATGAAGTAGCAGAGAACAAGGGAACCTGGAGTTATATTTGTAATACCTGCAACGATGTTATGATTGTTCAAGTTTATCAGTAAAGTCGCTAGTAAACCCATCTGAGGGCCTTCAAGTTTCTTTCCTATTAGGTAAACGCCTATTGTACTGAAAATACTGGCAAGCCCTATAGAATAAAATACTGCGTCTTTAATATCGGTTTTGCCCATTATCTGAGTAATAGATATAAATATATGAGAAAGAGGATAATAGAAATACTTACTGCTTATTTCAATCGGAGGAACAAATCCGGTATCAGTGATTTCCCGTGCCATACTAACATGGAAATAAGCATCGTAGCCCATTAAGCTAGGAAAGTTATAAAAAATTCCGGCTCTTATGAGAATTGATAACAAGAATATTTGCAGCAATAAAGAGATGACCCCGTCTCCCTCTCTAATATAAAGAATCTGCGAGGCAATGATGGCTGCAAGAACACATATTAATATAAAATAAGATATAGGCCTGTAGTATAGATTCATATTGTCTATCAGGACGCATGTTAAGAAAATGAGATAAAACGAGATACTCAATATTCTTTTAAGTTTATCTTCTTGAGATGATATTGCAGCCTCACTTTTAAATTTATTCCTAAAGACAAAGTAGATCATACAGGAAGAAAGAATAGCAATTCCAATATCCTGCTGGTTTAGATTAATAATATAGTATAAAGAAATAATTAGTAACCCTAAACTAAAGCCCATGACGCTGAGAATGATATCAATATTTTTTGTGAACCTCTCCGCGTACCTTTTTGCAGTTTCCATATAACCCCAAAAACAATATTTTTTTATAAGTAATGCTTCTTAAGCTAAATAATTTTTGCCTGTTGGCTCAAACGACTTTTTACCAATTACTTTCTTTTTCAACTCTTCCTTCTTTTATGTATCAGCTCGTCACAATTTCAATATCCTTCTTCCCACCATCGCATATTTCGACTTCCTATATCGTCCAGGTCCCTTTGAATCCAGTACTGGAAAATATCTTGTAAATCTCCTGATAATCCCTCTACATATTGTATTCTGCCAGAAGATCGTAAGGACTCATTTGTAACTCGTTCTTTTTTAGGGATCTATCTCGATGAGCCTGTCGTTTCAATATATCCCCACTGAAGCCCCGAATATACCTTTCTCACAGGTTATCTCTGCCTTTTAGATTAATTTGGACTGCTCTTTCTAACGGCTCAACTGTGCATCCAATTCTTTTATTCTCTTGATCTTCTTTTTGTACGGATTTTTCAATATTCTGATAATTTCCTGAATATGAAATGTGTCATTATAAAGCAAGTGCCAGTTTTCAGAAAGAGAATCCTATTATTTTTACTGTTCTCTACAGATTCTCACCTTAACGTTTATTGACTGAAGTCATCAGGTGCATTTTTCTTTACGTTGAGAATTCATGAGTGAGAAAAACCCAAAAACTCATTAGTTCTTGAATTTTATATAATGGTAACAGACTCACCAGAAATATTTCTCAGTCTCTTTCATAAGTCAAGGTTCCACAGTCCCCATCATTTCATAATGTTATCCCTTTAATGAATAAATATTCTTAGGATATAAATTTTAGTGTTAGATTAAAATTCTTTTCTCAGTATTCCATTTCTATTATAATATTTTAACTAAGTTTTCCTCTGATTCTAAAAATAGGTCTACTGTGGTAGCTACCCTTTGAAAGGTGATTTATTTTTTCCGGCTCGTCCGGGGAGGAATTTTATGGCTCGCAATATGACATAACCTTATTTAAACTGTAAAGTTAGCCTTCCCAGTACACTAAAACTTCCTCCAGCATTTACTTCAATTCTGGTATCGTAGTTTCCTACGTTTGGACTACTCTTCTATTCCTTCTCTGAATTCGTAATCTCGTAAAGACTTTTTCATGGAAATGTAGAATTAAATTCGTAGTAACTAGCTTCCTTTCATTATATCTAAGTTTAATAGAGATAACAAGCTAGGTTAAAATAGTAACTAAGATGTCTATTAGTTTATTTATATCTTAATTTCTCAATAATTAAAGCCGGTTTTCTATCTTAAAGGTATAGGGAGGTTTTGTTTAGTTATCATAATTCTTCTATCCTGTTCACGAAGACTTTTGTAAGGAACTTTTTCCTTATTAATATTTTTATATATCTATCTAAATTCTGTGTTAACCTTATATATATCATAGTCTAATAATTTTTAGTATGATAGCCTTTAATATTTTTGCATTTATAGATATAAAGGGGGTTATAGTACATGCATATGTATAGGGGAGGTATTGGGTTTGTTTTCAGCCCTTACACTTGGTTTTAATTCTCTAATTTCTGATCCTATTAGCGTAGTATCTTCACCGTCTCAACTTACCGATAGGTTGCTCAGGCATGAATTTACTGTCTTAATTCCAGCTCAGAACGAGGAGACTTCCATTGGGAGCAAAGTCTTGATTGCTGCAAGTTACGCTGATCGTGTACTTGTTCTTGACAAAGGTTCTACCGATCGAACTATGGAAGTAGCTGCTCTGGGAGGAGCACGAATTGTCTCTGTCTCAGGTGGGGAGGAAGCGTTACTCGATGTCCTTTACAAGGCATCTCTTGATTCAGATCTCGTAGTTCTCATCTATCCGGAATGTATGCAGGATGTCGATCTGCTTTCGAATGTCCTTGAGCCATTAAGGCGGGGTTTTGATCTATCTGTGGGCTCGTGGCCCTGCCGCATCTCCTGTGAACAGGAAACGGTAATGCTCTTCAACGGGAAAAGTACCTTTAAGGAAAAAATAGGCTTTCTTGCGGTAACAGCAGCTTCACTGCAGAAAATCAGCTCAGGCAAAGAACACTTATCTTTAAAGTCCTTGCTTTCTGCGGCAAAAACCGAAGGGCTTAAGGTTAACTACCTGAGTTTTGATGTGGATCCTATATTCAGGAAACTTGAAAGTACCCGTATCGGAGTTGTTGTACCTGCTTTTAATGAAGAATTACTTATAGGCGAGACTTTAAGCGGGATCCCTGAATATGTAGACAGGATTTACGTAATCGATGATGGAAGTGCTGACCGTACAGGTGAAATTGTACAAAAATTTGGGGATCCGAGAATTGTGTACTTCCGCCATGAAGTAAATAAAGGAGTAGGTGCGGGAATAATTGATGGATATAAACTTGCTCTGAAAGATGAGATGGATATAGTTGCGGTTATGGCCGGAGATAATCAAATGGATCCCACCCAGCTTCCGAGGTTGATTTTTCCAATTATTGAAGGAAAAGCTGATTATACAAAAGGGAACCGACTACTCACTGACGATTTTATGACTGGAATGAGCAAGTGGAGATCTCTTGGAAATCTTCTCCTCAGCTTTATCACAAAAATAGGCAGCGGTTACTGGCAGGTTATGGATCCCCAAAACGGATATACAGCTGTTTCCAGACAGGCTCTCGAGGTTATTGATCTAGATTCAGTCTATCCTTATTATGGCTATTGTAACGATTTGTTGATCAAGCTTAATGCTTTTGGAATGAGAGTTATGGATGTGGTAATGCCCGCCCGATATGGTAAAGAAAAATCAAAAATTCGATACGGCAAGTTTATTCGTAAAGTAGCTCCCATGATCTTCAGGGGTTTTCTTTGGAGGCTAAGGGTTAAATATACTGTACTGGATTTTCACCCACTCGTGCTTTTCTATTTCCTTGGAATGGTCGCTTTGCCTCTGGGTTTTCTTTTAGGGTTATGGGGTTTTTTGCAGATATTGTTACAAAATCCTCTTCCTTCTTACTACCTTCTGCTTGGCTTCCTTGTACTCGGTACGGGGTTTCAGATGCTTCTTTTTGGAATGCTTTTCGATATGCAGGTCGAAAAGAAAATGAATGAAAGAGTAGGACTTGCTCACTAAGGCTAGGAAGACTACTCCCCTGGATTTTCGTTTTATCTACCTATTATTTTTTCTTTCTTTTTTCATTCCCATCTTTTCTTTCATTGCTCTTTTATTCCATGTCAATTCTTTCTATTCAGCTGTTTCTAACAGTTTACACAGAATAACTATTATCCCAATCCTCAGGATTTTCAGCAATAAAAGTTTGTGAAAACTCAGGTTCAAGAGACATTTTGAGCATTATTTATAAATGTTCTCGTCCAGTATAGTCCACGGAATCTCTAGGAAAACTTGATCCGAAGAAGGATCACAGGAAGGTTAGAGGCTGCGTCCACATTTGATTATCCAGATGACGAGGAAAGGAGCTTGAAACAAGAGCAAGGCCTTTATAACATTTAATTTTTGTGTAAATAATCCCACTTAAAAATAATTCGAGTATAATCCCCGGATGTCCAAAGATTAGCATTGAAAATTAGAGGACTTTAATTTATATCTAATATTGCCCTCCTCTTTGTATATCCAGTTATATTCCAGATCAATTTTCATCTTCATTCAGGCATATTCTATGGTGAGTTTGGGTCTTTGATTTTTATTTTGCCAGTTAGAACTGTAGAAAGCAATATAGTTTTCATCTTCCTCTTGGGACTTTATGAGAAAACCCGTATTTTCGTACTTTCCGGTTGTATATTCCTGTACAAGTTCTGTTATATCTAGGTCATAGTATCGGTTATCAGGAGTCTCATCTCCACTGATAGTTATTGTGGCATATGGAGTATTCCCCTGGAAGACCCCATCTTTATCATACCAGTCTCCTCCTAAGTTTTTCCAGGATATATTTGATTCTCTTTGCTGCCACGTAACATGCTCTTCACACCATTTCACAGGTCTATATACTTCAAGTACCGTATCCTTCGATCTCATTTGATTTTCTGGATAGTACCAAAACAAAGAGAGAGTTGCCTTTTCGATTTGGTCAGTCTGATTGAGTAAACTCAAGTCAAAGATTATAACATCCCTGTAAATGCCACCATCAGATTTTTTTCCCACATCGATATATTCGCTTTCACTAAGAGTCATATTAGGGGCTTCTTCTCTCAACCTGTTATCAGAGATAACGAAAGGTAAGGCAATTTTAAAATTTTCCACTTCATCAGACTGTATTGTAAGGCTTAGTAAAAATCTCTTCAAAGATCTCACAATCTCTGAGAAAGTCTTTTTAAGGCTTGACTCAAAGCTTTCTTCCTGTCCAGTCTGGGTTTCTCTTTCACCTCTCTCATAAGCTGTCTGCGGTCCAGCAGACATAGCTTCATTCCAGGGAAAATCCTCTCCCAAAGACTCATTATTGCCCAACTTTGCCGCAAGTTCAGAGTCAGCTTCGGTATCTGAAGTAGAATTTACGCCCAGATAATTTCCGCCAGCATTACTGGAAAGGCAATTGTTTTCCAGGATGAAAGAGTGGGTGTTTTTCAACTTGTTATACACAGCATATCCTTTTCCAGCTGTAGGACTGGACTGTGTATTAATTATTATATTATTTTTCACGATAGTGGTGTATCCTGAGCCCGGAGCCAAAAATTCATCTGTAACCTGTTTGTGGGCAATAGCAGCTCCATAACATCCGTCAAATTTATTATTCTCTATCAAGGTATTTTGGAAGCCATTTAGCACTATACCCCCTGACCAGTCCGCGCTCGGGTTAATGCCGGTTTTATAAAATTTATTATGATGAATGTATATATCTTTTGCAGAATCTTTGGAATAACTAGGCCCATAACCTGTAATCCATATACCTGCTGCATTTGTCTCATATAGCAGATTATTGTATATCTCAATATCATTCATCACAGTTGAAGGACCAATTTTTTGGATTTCAATTCCTGCTCCTCCTTCCCCTTCTGAGTCGATGATGTTATTATAAAATTTTACATGATTTGTATTGTATATTCTCAAGCCGCTATTCGTTCTACACGTTATTTTATTGTTCCAAGCTTCTACATTCGAAGAATAGAGAGCATAGAGAACATCGTGCCCTAATTTATACACCCTATTATTGTAGAATTGAATACCTGGACATTTTACGACTTTAAGCCCATCCCCATGGCTGTCGTGCATATACATGTCGTGAACCTGTATATTCTCGCAATTAAGGAAGTGAATCAGGTTATAATATCCTTTTCCCCTGCTCTTTTCATCGTTTTTGTCGTGATTTCCATCAATCTCAAATCCCCTTATAATAATGTTATGATTTCCTGCACTGTTCATCTGCGTAATTATAGGTTTCTCTTCCGGCCAGCCTGCTTTATCTTTAAGTTTAACTATGGCTGTTGGATCTCCCTCAAGAATAGTATTACTCCCAATAAATATACTGTTCGAAATGACGTAAGTATTGGGTCCCTTCAGATGAACAGTTGTAAATTTTGGGTTTTCCGCAACATATTCAAGAGCTTTGTTTATCTCTATCTGGTCGTCACGCCCATCACAATTAAAATCTCCACTTCCATTGGTAGCAACATAAACTACTTTACCGGATGATGTTAATGGAATAAGGATTATACTTACGATTAGAATAATAAAAATTATGCTAAGAAGTAATAACGTTTTTCTGTTTCCCAATTTATATATTCGCCTTTTTCCGCCCATTTTAAATCCCCAATATATTAAACTATAATTCTCTAAGATTTAAAAAAGTTATCTTTTTAAGGCTGCGAATAAATTCCCCTCTTAAATATTTTCATTTCTCCGCAGTTTGAATTTCAGGACTAAAATTCTAAAAAGAACGCTTTAACTTTAATATGTTATTAGAGTACGTTCATGGGAACTCCGGATATTTTTATTAGTAAAGAGGCTAATTTCAGGTTTGAGTCAATTTTCTAAGCCTATTTCTCTTCAAGCAAAAGTGATCATTAATAAGTATCATTTATAAGAAACACTTTTTCTCTATACTTTATATAGGTTCTTAATCTAATTGTAAATAACTGTATAAAGTTATCTCCCTTCCGGCTTCTAAAATACCAATTTTCAGGTCTAAAATGGATATTAGTTAATCCTTTACCGTATTTTCGATGTTTGAGGTGTAAATTTACCGGATTTTAGCTTTTTGGAGTCTCTAAAATCTAATGGAGTGAATAAGGGGTATATTTATTATTAGATCAAAAGAAGATTACGAATTCTATGTCAAAGCAGACAAATTTGCTTTAGGAAAAAACTATGAAAGTCCTAGATTAATTGGTGATGATATATGGAAATTTCAGAGATTACTAAGAAAGGCTGAGTATTATAACAACTGTAAGAGATCTCTAATTTCCAAGTTATATCTCAAATACATACTATTTAGACTTCACACACTGAGTGTCCATCTAGGATTCAGTATTCCAATAAATGTCTTTGGTCCTGGATTATGTATTGCTCACAGAGGAACTATTGTTGTAAATAAAAATGCCAGAGTCGGAGAAAATTGTAGAATACATGCCTGTACCAATATAGGATCTAACAGAGATGATGCTTCGGCACCGCAAATTGGGAATAATGTTTATATTGGGCCGGGTGCTAAAATTTTTGGAGATGTCGTAATTGCTGATAGTATTGCAATTGGGGCAAACTCAGTTGTCAATAAATCATTTTATGAAAAAGGCATTTCAATAGCTGGAATCCCTGCTAAAAAAATAAACACAAAAGGAACAAATGACATTATAGTTACTGCTACTCAAATCGTTAAGAATAATCCTGACTTTAATAAGTAGTATTCGGTAGATGAATATTAAATTAAGATAAATACTGAAATATTTACTCTATCTGTTTCTAATTAGCGAGTATTTCATTAAAAATGAATTGAGAAAGCTTTAATATGTTATATTAAAGCAGAATAAGAAAAATGTCCTAAACAGCAGCTTGAAAACTTTCCATCTAGGTGAAAATATCTGGTTCCACCGTACGACATAACCGGGCGTATTCCCTGAGATAGAGGCATATTCGGTATTTCCGTACCTGCCTATGTTGATTCTGTCTCCGTTGTTCTTGGGCTCCTTTGAATAATCAGATTCCGGATAACCAGCATCAATGCAGGGAGAATTTACAAAATCTTTTACCCAGATTTTTCCGTTCCATCTCCCGCCTGTTGATTTCAGGTGATAATCATGGTTTTTTCCGTCTGCAAAGCGAGGGTCTTCATGGATGTCACTTATTGACCTGGAGTTCATGTAGTCTCCTGCTATATTATTGTAGAAGCAGTTATTTTCCAGTACAAAAGTATGTGTCTCAGGTAGATAATTGATAACTCCATACCCTGTTTCTTTTGGATCTTTCGTACGTTGTAGAGTATTTACAATATTATTGCGGACAACTGTAGTATATCCTGTATCTTTGGGTGAAAGGTCTGTAGAATAACCTGTAGGATACATATGGATAATCGCAACATGATACGTACCATCAAACATGTTATTCTCAATGAGAGTGGTGTAAAACCCACTAGTTACTATACCACCTACCCATTCTATGTTTGGGTTCGTACCCTTGCTGTAGAAGATATTGTGATGAATACGTACGTTCTGTGCTTCTTCCCTGGGGTAAGAATTGCCATAGCCTAAAGCCAGATCCCGGGTCCATATGTACTATGGATAGTGTTATTATTGACTTCTATGTCGTTCATTATGCCGGCCGTTTTCTGGATCTGAACCTTTCAGCTAAGATTGTTAACTGATAAACTTATATAGTGAATTTATTCTATATAGATATAAAGTAATCAGGTTTGGACAATTACTTTTAACTGTTTATGTATCTTCCTGTAAGATCTTGGAACTAGTCCCTGTTTCAGTCCGACAATCTCCTTATGAAGTACTAGATTTCTTGTTGTGACCTTTTCTACTGTAACTGGCTAATTCTGGAAATGTTCAGAGGGAATATATTCTGCATTCATTGAGAATCCTCTGAAATATGCCGTATCTCTCTTCAAATTTCAATAAACTCTCCAGATAATCCCACAGAGCAACTTGTTCTAACAATCCTGTATTTATATTTATCCACCCCTTTATACTTCATAATCTGATTCACAGTGTTAAATACAAAATGTCTCTTCAAGCTTACCTCAAATCTTTGATTTTAATTGAAAATTTCACAAAAATTTTTTATACTGCTCCGCCTTTCCACTAAATAGCAGATTTTTTTAAAAGTTAAATTTGCATTGTTTTCATTCTCATGTAATTTCAGTAAACAGGTCAGAAGTTTGTTATGTAGCTATATTCGCATTTAGTAGTGCGGGGGGTCTTATGAGGGGTAGTCTTTCAGTCACAGTGGATATTGAAGATTGGTATCATATTCCTTCAGTTTGTAGTTCTCCTTATTCCGTTTATAGGAGTGTGAATGAGTTTTTCCAAAAATGGGAAGGTCGGTACGATTTTCTAACTGAACCTACAAAAAAAGTGTTGGATATTCTAGACGAGTTCAAAGTGACTGCTACTTTTTTTGTAGTCGCAGACACTGTAAAACACTATCCTGGACTTGTTGAGTCAATTGTAGAAAGAGGGCATGAACTTGCATGTCATGGCCTGCATCACGCCTGTAAAATTGATCCTAATACAAAGGAAAGATTGATGAGTGCCGAGGAATTCGAGCAGAGAACATTGCTTGCAAAAAGGATTTTGGAAAAAACTAGCGGGGAAAGGGTAATAGGATATAGGGCTCCAAGTGCCTTTGTAGGTGGCTGGATGCTGGATTCACTGGAAAGCATAGGGTTCAAATATGACTCTTCAGTATCCGTAAATTCTCTTTACAACAAAACTGATTCATCCCTTAAGACAGTTTCATCTTTCCCTTACCATCCTTTAAAGAGCGGGCTTGAGGCAGGCGATGATAGAAGCTTCGTTGAGTTTCCTTGGGCATATTATCAAAATGTCTTGAGAATTCCTGCATCTGGAGGCCCAATACTACGATTTTTGGGAGCTCCTTTAGTATTGAACGGGCTTATCCAGAGTCTCAAAAGAGGACATACTATCTTTTATTTTCACCCTCTTGACATTTCCTGTACAAAATTTCCTTCAATAGGGAACAATAGGCCATTTTACTGGTGCATAAAAGGAAATCTTGTAGAAGGTAGAATTCGCTACATATTGAAAAATCTGAATAATGTTGAAAAAATGTGCTTAAGGGATTACCCAGAAATGCTTTAATGAATTACCTATGAATCTTATTGCTTTAGAAAAGGTTATAAGATATATTCAAAGACCGGTAAATCAACACAATAATCTTTTTGAATTTATTATATAATCCAAAATTATTTAAAAGCGTTAAATCTTTATCTTGCTAAATTTAGACATTTAGGCGATTTTATACAATTACATAACAGCAAATTTATTTGCTTTTTATTCAATTACAGATAATAATCTAACTGATTTTATGGGAAGTTAAATACAGGAAATAGATACCAATTCTGAAAAACTGTGAATAAAATCCAAGGAGCAGAAAAAGTTCAGGGAAAAGAACAATTCTCGTTCTGGATAATTCAAGACCACAACATTCTGATAAAAAGATAAGAAGATCGACAGAATTAAAAATAACTTACTCGTTTTCCTTCTTCCTTATTTACCAAATCTGAAACCTCTAGGATATAATCTAATATACGGTAAAATATACTACCCCAAGATATGATTATAGGCAAATAATATGAATAGATCGGTAAATAGTATAAATATAATAAAAAACCATACAATAAGTTTATAAGCATGTATTTTCTTGAATTCTGATGCTTAATGTTATTTCACCACATCATAATTATAATCTAAATGTGCTGTTTATGGTGCAATCCTCTGTGATTTCATTCGTTCAACTTATCCTCAGAAGAGTTCCTCATTATCTTGATCTTAATTCTCGCTTTCTCCAAGAGGACTAATTTAGGATCATTCAGTTGCTGGCAGGGATCTAAAATGAGTTTAATAGCTGATGTTCGCTCTGTAAGGCTAAAACGGTATATAATATCAGCAGGATTTGTATCCAAGAAGGATGTAACTTAATACTTCATGAATTCTTGTGACAGAAATACTAAAACCTCTAAATAACAGGATAGTACCCGAAACCCTTTAATTGTTGGGAAGTTTTAACCCATGAAAACATTAATTAGGTTGAGGCAGGTATATAAACTGCACTTTGGGCACAACCATTAACTATTTGTTGGGCCGATTGAATATACAAAAAATAAGAAAGAGGAGAAGCAAATAAGCAAAATCTTAAGAACGAAAGTCTTTGTGCCTGTATGCTGCCTATAAATGAAAAACTCTTTGAAAGTGAAACTACGATTTCAAAAAAAGTTCATATCTAGGTAGTTCATGTTTAGGTAGCTCATTTTTAGGTGCGGAAACTGGACTCTCTAATTTCCAAAAAGGATGGGGGACACATTGTCTAAAATTACTAATAATATATTAAATCTTGTAACCTCACTTTCTCTGTTACTATTGGCTTACAGTCTCTTTATTCTCAGGGGAATCCAACCCGAAGGGTATACAGCTAATATCTATGAGCAACTTCCTTTTGACTTTTATCTTGCCCTGCTCCTTTGTTATCTTTTAGCTTGCGTTCTGCTCCTGGCATACAGAAAAATGAGTGCAGTCCTTTTACTACTGCTCGTTCACATTACAGTTCTGACCATTCCTTACATGCTTGGCTATGTCTCAATAGGTAGGGGCGAGGAATTTTCGTACATTGGACTTACAGGACAGAGTTCACTTTGTAATCTTTCAGGTTTTTCCAACCTTTCTCCTACAGGTCCTCTGCTCGTTTCAGCCCTGGCGCAAGTTTCAGGCCTGGAAACACCAGCACTTTCCTACTTTTTGCCAGTATTTTTTTCAATAATGTTTATTATCGGAATGTTCCTGTTCTATCGGATTTTTATGAGCAGGGAAAAATTAGTCTTAGTAGCTTTTCTCTCCTCGACAATTCCCTATTTCGGGCATTTTCAGACTTCAGCGGCTTCTTATTACCTTACCTTTTGCCTGGTACCTCTCTACCTTCTTGTACTAAGAAGTGCACTTTCGGATAAAAATAGGGCAATGGCTATTTGCCTTCTTTTTATGATGCCTTTAATTCCTTTAGCTCATCCTTTTATTTT